>DASZXF010000521.1:0-16473 GCA_035546055.1 Ktedonobacteraceae bacterium | reverse complement strand
TTGGACGCCTGCTCTTCTCAAATCGCAAAGGTTGCCGTATAATGAATTGGGGAGACCTTTCGCGGTATACCCTACTACTTCTGAAAAAAATCTCTGGAGGCATTATACATGGGTCCCGAACTACAGTGGGTCGATCCAGCCGGCGTCTTCTGGGGAGCGCTCTTCGGGCTTCTCCTTTCGTTGCCGATTTCCCTCTTTCTGGCCTTTTGGATGAGCGCGGTGCGCAATCGCGCTGCCGTGGTTTTTGGCGCGTTCATCGGGGGCGTGATTGGCTTTTTGATTATCCTGGGCTGGGCCGGTACGCTGGTCTATGACACGCCTTTGCCGGGCGCGAGCGGTGGTTCGGCCTTCTTCGGTACTGTGCTGTTCTGCGCTGCTGTGGAACTGGCTTTCGGCATCGGCTTCGATCTGCTGATCGCGCGGGCCAATCGCCGCGACTATCGCCGCGCGGCTGTGGCGGCTCACGAATAGCGCTCGCACGCTCTGACGTGCGCGGGCTGGCTCTATGTTTTATTTACTGCATGGCAATGACGAGTTTACCTGCCGGGAGCATCTGAAAGAGCTGCGCCAGCAGGGTGACTTCGCTTATAATCAGGATCGTTACGCCGGCGGTGAGGTTTCGCTTGCGACCCTCACCGCTACTTGCAATACCTTCCCCTTTCTCTCAGAACAACGCCTGGTGATTCTGGACGGTTTGCCGAAAAAGAGGCGCGGCGAGGATAGTTCTTCCGCTTCAGCGGGAACTGAAACCGCCGAGACTGGCCCAAAGGGTCGCAAAAAGAAGGGCAGCAAAGGCGGCAGTGAAACGCGCGCGGGCTTTGAAAAGGGTCTGGCCGAGGCTATTCCCGGCTTGCCTGATACGACTATCCTGATTGTCCTGGTAGACGAGGAGCTTCCGGCCAGCAGTCCCCTGCTCAAAGCGGCTGAGGCGCATGGGAAAGTGCTGCGTTCGACGCTGCCGACCGGCGCGGCCCTGGAGAGCTGGATTAAAAAACGCGCTCAGAGTTGCGGCGTGAAGATCAGCGGGGAAGCCGCGAAGCTGCTGGCCGATTTTATTGGCAATCAGTTGCGCCTGCTGGCGAATGAACTGGACAAGCTGGCGACCTACGTCGGTCAGGGGAATACTATCGAGGTCAGCCATGTGCGGCTGCTTTCAGCCGAGGTGCAGGCTTCGCGCATTTTTGATCTGACCGATGCTCTGGCTCAGCGCAATCGCACGCTGGCGCTCAATCTGCTGCACGATCTGCTCTCTGACGGTACGCATCCGCTGGCCATGCTGCCCACGATTACTTCCCAGGTGCGCAATCTGTTGCTGGTAAAAGAGATGGCCGGCAGCGGTTTGCGGGCGCCACAAATCGCGTCCGCGCTGGGTATGCCGCCTTTTCTGGTGGATAAAGCGCTGCGCAATATTGGCAAGTTCACAGCCGCTCAGCTTGAAAGCACCTATCATCAATTGCTGGCCACCGATGCCGCGCTCAAACGCAGCCGTCTGACGCCTGAGATGGCGCTGGATCTGCTGGTGGTCAACTTTGGCACGATTGTCAACGCGTAAGGGAAGTGGTGATGTCGCACGTTTCTTCTTCTCCCCTGCAAGGTCTGATCAGCGAGCGCATTCAGCGCGAGGGACCGCTGACGTTCGCGGAATATATGCGCATGGCGCTCTATGAGCCGGGCTATGGCTATTATGTCACCGGACCGGCCAGGATGGGCTGGAGCGGCGATTTTTTTACCAGTACGGATGTCTCCGCTCTGTTCGCTAATTGCCTGGGACGCCAGCTTTATGGCTTCTGGGAAAAGCTCAAGCGGCCCGCGCCCTTTGTGGTGCTGGAGCAGGGAGCCGGACGCGGCCACCTGGCTGAAGGCGTGCGCGCCTGGGCGGCCAGCGAAGCCGCCGCTTTCGCGGAGGCGCTGGAGTATCACGCCACGGATGTGCGCAGCGGCCAGGATAGTCTGCTGCCTTCCAAGGAACCGCGCGCTCATGTCCTGCTCTCCAACGAATTGATCGACGCCCTGCCCGTTCACGTGGTAGAGGCGCGCGAGGGACATCTGTACGAGGTCTATGTGACCTGCGAACATGGCCAGTTGCGCGAATGGCTGAGCGAACCCTCTTCATCGGCGGTCGCGCATTACCTGGACGCGGCCCGCATTCCCTGGCAGACCTTTCCCGCTGGCTGGCGCGCTGAGATCAATCTGGAAGCGCTAAACTGGCTGGAGCAAACGACACAACGTTTGCGCCATCATGGTTTCCTGCTGGCCATCGATTACGGCGCAAAGGCCAGGGAACTTTACACCCGCGAGCGCCGCCGAGGGACGCTGATGTGCTACTATCAACATCAGGCCAATGAACGTCCGCTGGCCATGCCCGGCGAACAGGATATCACCGCGCACGTCGATTTTAGCGCGCTGATCGCGCATGGACGCGCCCTGGGTCTGCGTCTGCATAAGTACACCACGCAGCGCCAATGGCTGAAAGACTGCGGCCTGGACGCCGAACTGGAAACGCGCCGCACCAGCGATTTCGCGCTCGCCGAAACTAACCGCGCCAGCGATCAGGGTCAGATCGCGCTCCTGGGCTGGTATAACCTGCGCCAGCGCGCCGCCATTCTCACCGATCCGGCAGGCATGGGCAACTTTAAAGTCCTGATCCTGCGCCGCTAACCAGATAACAGGGAAGAGCACCAGTTTGCAGATTACCGTGACAGTCCCCATCGCCTGTCCGGCGGCTGAGGTTTTTGCCTTCATTTCTCACCAGACAGCCTTTTACATCCGGCGACCATAGAGGAAAGAAACCATGATACAGGCGAAAGACACAGATGTTATACACGACCTGGAAGTGCAGTTGCAGAGAAGCGGCGTGCTCCAGGAGGGAGGCACGCTTCCGCAGCTCACCAGGAAGGCGTTCTATCAGGGCCATGTGGGAATGCTGAGCGAAAATGGCAGACCGGTGGCGCTATCGCTGCGCTATTGTCAATTGACGGAACTGCCCGCCTCCATTGAGCAACTCACCGGACTGCGACACCTCGATCTGACTGGCAATCAACTCACGCAATTGCCCGACTCGCTGGGCGAAATGCTTTCTCTACGCCAGCTCTACCTGGATGACAATCAATTGACCACCCTGCCGGATGCGCTGGGCAAGTTGCGAAATCTGCAAGAGCTGCACGTGAGTGCCAATCAGTTGACCGAACTGCCCGCCGCGCTCGGCCAGCTCACCGATCTAACCACGCTCTACGCCTATCACAACCACCTGATCAGTGTCCCCGCCAGTCTGGGAGAGCTGAGCAGTTTGCGAGTCATCAGCCTGGGGCATAACCACCTGGCGGACCTGCCTGATGAGTTCTGGCATCTGCGCCATCTGCAATCCCTCAATCTCGCTGAAAACCTCTTCGCCACCCTGCCGGCCAGCTTCGGTGAACTGAGCGAATTGCAGATGCTTGACCTTGGCCACAACCAGTTCACGGAAGTGCCGGCGGCCCTGGACAGGCTGAGCAATCTGACCTCTTTCCTCTACCTCCACGACAATCACCTGAGCGAGATTCCCGCAAGTCTGTTCACCAACCTGAACAGGCTCAGATATCTCAATCTCTCCGATAACCAGTTGACTACCCTGCCCGCCAGCCTCGGCGAGATGACCAGCCTGCGAGAGTTGCGCGTCTCTAACAATCGCCTGCGCAGCCTGCCCGCCAGCCTCGGCGGTCTGATCCATCTGCGGGAACTGCACGCCACACACAACGAACTGACGGCTCTGCCCGACACGCTCAGTCAGCTCAAACAGCTCAAACAGCTTCATCTCACCAACAACAGGCTGCGCGAACTGCCCGCCTCCCTGCGACATCTCACGCACCTGGCACATCTCGATCTGCGCAACAATCACCTCGCAGCTCTGCCGCGCACCCTGCCCAGGCTCAAGCGCCTGCGCGTGCTCGATCTGCGCGCAAACAGACTGATCGGCCTGCCCGCACACCTCAGCCAGCTCAAAAAACTGCAAAAGCTCGACCTGCGCTGGAACAAGATCGCCGACTCCCCCGCCGATTTCGCGGAACTCGAAAAACGAGGCTGCGCGGTCTATTTATAAAGGCACTTCCCGCGCAATTGACAAACCGAAAGAGAACCGCTTCAAGCGGCAACTTCACTTCTCGACTAATATTTGCGCGGGAACTGGGTGTTGTCGTATTGCTGGCTATCGCCGGGGGCTACGCCGGTGTTGGGCAAACCTGTTTTGAGCGGTTGGCTGGTGTCGTCCTGCGCGGAAGTGCTGTTGGTCAGGGAAGTGCTGCCCTGGCTGGCGGCCTGCGTGGCCTGAGCATCAGGAGTGTTCGCGGGACCGAAAATACCGGGAGCGTTGGACGGGAGATCGATCACCCGCGTGTCCAGGTCTCTGTTGGTCTGAAGCAAGCCACAGGCAACGCTCTGGCCCTGCTGCAACACGTCCAGGTACCATGTCTGCTTGAGATCGATTGAACCCAGCGGGATTTCCGCGTACAAATTGCCGTTGTGATCGCTCTGGATATCGCGCAACTGCTTACTGGCGCCGCCGCATTGCGTCTGATCCAGCGTGAGATGATAACTGGTGGCAGGC
Organism: Ktedonobacteraceae bacterium; assembly: GCA_035546055.1. Taxonomy (GTDB): domain Bacteria; phylum Chloroflexota; class Ktedonobacteria; order Ktedonobacterales; family Ktedonobacteraceae; genus Paraktedonobacter. The sequence goes on along the minus strand of DASZXF010000521.1, from coordinate 11,894 downwards.
GCCAGTCCGCTCAGATTGACCTGAAGATCGCCCTGATTGGTATTCGGCGAATCATCACCCGCCGGCACATATTGCACCATACCCTGAATCGGGGAACCGGGCGCGCCGATCTGAGCGTTCGCGGCCCCATCGAGGAGGCGCGGAGCAAACAGCCAGAGCAACGCGACCACACAAACCAGCGTCAACAAGACGCGAAATAGCCTTTTGAACACAGTGGTTCCCTCCCCGATATGTCAACGTATATACATGTGTCTATCTATAATTATAAGGTGGCAGAAGGCGTCCTGTCTATGGTTTGCGCATTCTTTTAGCGGGCAGCGGCAAAACAGGTGGGGAGGCGGCTGCTGACCTTGCGCATGGGAGGCCCGCCCGATATATCTGTCGGGCTTCTTTTTCCATCATTTTTCCTCTTGCAGCCGCTATAGTTCAGATGTACAATCAATAAGGACGGATAAAAGGCGAGGAGATTCATGCAAAAGCGACATCACTTTAGAATACTGGTTGTGGCACTCTGTTGTGTCAGCTTGCTGCTGGTTGGGAGCTGGTTGCCGCTGGCGAATGGTGCTCCACGGGCGCTGGCCCATGCTTTCGTGGTTGGCTCCGACCCCATTGACGGCTCGACAATTAATAAGCCTCCGGCGCAGGTGCGTATTTACTTTGACGCGCCCATTTCGTCTTTGAGCCGGGCGACGGTCTACGCATATATTCCTGGCTCAGCGGAAAAGCATCTGGTGAGCGCCAACCATGGCACCGTCAATGCGAGCCATCCGCAAGAGCTGGATGTCGCTTTGCTTCCGTCGAACCAGTTGCCACAGGGCGGTTATTCGGTCGAGTGGACCGCGCTCTCTCTGACCGATGGGCACACCAGTAGCGGTCTGATCGGTTTTAACCTGGGCTATTCAAATACGGGCGTGGATGGTACACCGGTGCTGGGTCCGAGCACCAGCAATCATTTTCCGCAGTTGACGGTGCAGGGAGCGCTCGCGATTGCCTGGGACTGGCTGGTGACGCTGGCTCTACTCTTCTGGATAGGCATGCTGGCGACCGAGACGTTGATCCTCCCACGCGTGCTGCCAGAGGATACGCTGGCCCAGGCGCGCAAGCACGCGCGTTCGCTCCAGGCGCTCTGCCTGGCTGGTCTGCTGGTAGGTGAGTTCATCAACCTGATTCTGCGCTCCTCCGCTTTCGCGCAGACGGTGAGTGAAAGCAGCTTCAATCTGAGCATACCATGGCAATTTTTGTGGAGTACGAACTACGGTCATCTCTGGCTGGCGCGCATAGCGCTGCTCATCGCCGCCGCTATTCTCTTCCGTTTGAACAAAGATCGCCAGCGATCTGCCTCGCCCACGATCAGCAAAAACAGCAAGCGTTTTCGCCAGCTACGCCAGCAGGCTCGCCCGGAGACGCAGAGCGAGAATGGCGGTACGCCGGCTCGTTCGCAGGCCAGAGTGACCGGAGCCGTGGCAACCAGCGTCTCGTCCGCGCGTTCGCACACGGGCACACAGCCACGCCTGACCGCTCAGGATGCGCTGGCCGAAGCTTCCGCCGCCCAGCCGTCGCCCTGGCTGAATGGCGGCCTCATGACGCTGGCCGCGCTGATTCTGCTGACCCTGGTTCTATCCGACGAACTCCTCCAGTTGAGCACGCTGCCGATCAGCACGGGACTCTTGAGCTGGCTGGCTCTGGTGGCTCAGGCCATCTGGTTTGGCGCCATCGCCTATCTCGGCTTTGTCCTGTTGCCCCTGCGGCTCGTAGCCAATTCTGACCAGCACGCGGACATGCTCATTCGCCTGCTGAAAGGTCTCAAGCCGTTCCTGCTCGCCTCCATTGGCGTCCTGCTGGTCTGCGAACTTTTCTTAAACGAATCCACCATTCAGACGCTGTTCGCCTTTTTTGATAATCCGTATGGTCGCGCGCTGCTGGTGCGAGATTTATTGCTGCTGCTGATGGTGGTTGTCACCGGTTCACTGCTCTTTGTCCTCCTGCCCAGACTGCAACGCCAGGCAGTGCTGCTGCCGGTCGTCACCGCCGAAATGCCCGCCCGGCGGACCCGCACCTTCAAGCTGGAGCAAACCGAGCGTACCATCAAACGCGCTCTGCGCGGACTCTCAGCTCTGGCAGCGGCAACCCTGGTCTGCGTTGCCCTGATGAACTTCTTCGCGCCACCGGTGATCCTCCCCAATCTCGACTACACCGCGCTCGTCAACCAGGCCAACGCCAGCGCGAATCCGACCACCCAGACGCAGAACGTCGGCGGACTGAGCATCACTATGAGCGTTTCCCCTGCTCGCGTCAACGCCACGAACACCGTCAGCCTCACCATCAACGATGCGCAGGGCAAAGCGATCAGCAACGCCACGGTGAAGCTCGCTGTGAATATGCAGATCATGGACATGGGTACAGCGACCGCGACCATCAATGGCGGCAGCGCGACCTACACCACCACCTTCCAGGCCGCTCAGACCTTCACCATGCCCGGTCTGTGGGTCATCGAGGCCACCATAGACCAGCCCGGCCAGCAGCCAATCGTCGCCACCTTCCGCGTAACCGCCACCCAGTAATGGCATTGAAGAGATAGATCAGAGCCATTGCACCTTCTTTTGCGGTGTTTCAACCGATACTGTTGCATATGTTTTTATCAAGTTTCGTGATTTTCCTGGCTCAACATACTGAGACAGGAAGATATATGCTCGCAAGCTCTCCCCCTGAGAGCGCGCTACATCATCACTCCGCAGATTGTTATCTTCATAACACATGTTCACAGCAAACAAAAGGAAGCATCTTATGTCAATGCACAAGAGGAGACACTGGCCGTATCTGGTGCTGGCGGCGTGTCTGTACGGATTCTTTTGCCATTTTACTTCTCCAGTTCCGGCACACCTGTACGCCGCGAGCGAACCGGCCAACCCCGTTGTTTTTTCCGATCCCGTGACGGACACCAGTAGAGTGGAAGCGTACTGGACACCCAGGCGCATGGCCTCAGCGCTCTCCGCCGATATCCCGGCCAATGAGAAACAGGTGGCCATTCCCCGCACGCTTCACCAGGCAAGCAAACGCTCACTCCCCTCTTCTGTCCGCTCACTGCCCGTTCCCGACCCCAAAGCTGATCCCAAAGCTGACCCGGTTCACCCTCCTTACTCACAGGAAGGCAAGATCTTTTTCAGCGACGGCGGACGCGATTGGGTCTGTTCAGGTACAGCCCTGGTCAGCGATAATCACAGCCTGGTTGACACAGCCGGCCATTGCGTGGCCGATGACCGGCATTTCGTCTCCAACTGGATCTTTTGCCCGATGTACGACGGCAACGGCTGCCATTATTACATCGCGAAGTTGCTGGCTACCGATAAGCTCTGGCTCGACCACAGCGACCACCCGGATGGCTGGTTTGGCTACGACTTTGGCATGGCCGTGGTGGTTCCCACGCTGAAAAATAAAAAACTGACCGATAGCTTCGGAGGTATGCTGGCCCTCACCAACCTCGATCCCGCCCATCAGACCTATCTGGCCGTTGGCTATCCAGCCGCGCCGCCGTTTAACGGACAAACGCAGCAAAAGTGCGAGTCGCAGGTGACGAGAAACGATGATCAGGGGGGCGATGTCAACGCCCTGGGCATCCAGTGCGATATGACGGGAGGCTCCAGCGGAGGAGGCTGGTTCATTGTGCTCAGCGGACAGCTCTACCTGAACGGACACACGTCCTATGGCTACCGAGATGATCCCACGATCCTCTATTCGCCGTATTTTGGTCAGATATGGGAAAATCTCTTCCAGGCCGCGCAGAATATTTCCATCTGAAAATGGACCCGACGGACCAGTTTGCCCAGGCGCGATAGCAGGCAGCGAGCGGTGATACAATGGGGTAATAGAGATTTTGCCTGATGAAAGAAGGAACAGTTATGCCAATCCTCCAGTATAAAGGCGTGTGGCCCACTATCGCCGATGATGTTTTTATCGCGCCAGGGGCTATGGTGATCGGAAACGTCACTATTGGCGCGGGCACAAGTATCTGGTATAACGCTGTGGTGCGCGCTGACAGCGCCCCGATTGTCATTGGCAGCCGCACCAATATTCAGGATAACTGCACCCTGCACGTCGATGCCGATGCTCCGCTGACCATTGGCGATGAATGCACAATCGGGCACAATGCCGTGGTTCACGGGGCTACGCTGGGAAATCGCGTCCTGGTGGGCATGAACGCCGTAGTGCTCTCGCACGCGCATGTCGGTTCCAATACGATTGTTGGGGCGTGCGCGCTGGTGAACGAGCGTAAGCAGATTCCTGACGCGGTGCTGGCCCTGGGCATCCCCGCCAGGGTGGTCAGACCCCTCAAAGAGGACGAGTTGACTCACCTGGTGGAGAGCGCCAGCGGCTACTGGCAGCGCGCCCAGGGTCACAAAGACGCCCAGACGTAACGCGCCGTAGGACCACGCCATGCGCCAGGACTCAACCGGCCAGCCAGGTCTGGCGGATGGCGCGGCCCGCGCGGGCAAGCTGGAGCTGGGTCAGCGGTATGTCGGGCTGCTCAGCGGTCAGCACGGCCAGAATCAGAGGCTCCTGCCAGTTGTCGGATGCGTGGAAAAGCAGACCAGCGTCGTGCATGATGCCCTCCAGACCGCCAGTCTTGTGAGCGAAAGGCTCATCTTCACCCCAGTAGCCGGGCAGAATACGATAGTCGTTCTGGCGCAAAAGCATCTTGATCAGCCGCTCGCGCTCAGGCACCCGCCCATGATAGATATGCTCGCAGAGGAGCACCATATCAGCCGCCGTGGTCCAGTTGTCGCGGCCCGCCCGGCGCGCGGCGAAATCGATAAAACGGCGCTCCAGGCGGGTATGACGCAGACCCAGTTCGCGCATACTCGCGTTAATGGCCTCCATCCCCAGCAGGTCCAGCAGCAGATTTGAGGCCGTATTATCGCTGATCGTAATCATCAGATGCGCGATATCCTGAATGGTCGGACGTAGCTCCGGCGAGAGATCGGCCAGCACGCCATCGCTGGCCACGCGCGCCTCCTCCGGTACCTCCAGACGCGTCTCCCAGGTATACGCCTGACCAGGCTGAGCCAGGCGGCGAGCCAGTTCCACCAGAATCGGCACTTTGACCAGGCTGGCGGCGGGAAAGACCTCGTGGGGATTGATGGAAACCAGGGTGCGCGCTTGCGCCTGCCCCTGACTGATGGCGAGGCAGGCCACGCGCCCTTCCAACGGCCTGAAAAGATCTTCGATCTCGGCTTGCAGCGTTTTCACCATACGTTTTGCTCCATTCCTGTGCTCCAGACATCAATCAATCACGCGCTTCAAACCCCGCACAATCTGGTCCAGGCGCGGATAATAATGCTCGTCTCCAGATCGAAAACTATTGATTAGCACCCGATGATAGTTCTGGCCTTCGGCGTGGATGTATTCGTGATCGTTGAGGGCCAGGGCCACATGGGTGATCTGCTGGCTGCCGAAAAAGATCAGATCGCCGGCGCGCATCTGTGGACGTTCGATGGCGTGGTGCAGAAAGCCGTCCTGTTGATCGGCATCGCGTGGCAGATAGTAGCCGGCGGCGCGATAGCAGAGTTGAACAAAGCCGCTACAATCGATGCCCGCCCAGCTAGTGCCGCCCCAGAGATAGCTCACGCCGAGAAACTGGCGCGCGTAGTCCAGCACCGCCGCGACAGACTGGCGAGGATAAGGCTGCTGGCGTTGACGGAGCGCCACCGCCGGGCGGGTCAGCCAGGCAGCCCGTTCACCGGGCACAGCCACCTGGACGCGCGCGGGATGCGTGGTATCCAACACCGGCAGCCAGGTCGAGAGATAGGCCAGTCCCAGGCTCTCATCCCCCTCGGCCTCAGTATAGAGAGGCGTATGCGTGGCCGTCACCACAGCAATCAGGGGCAGCGGAGTCGCGCAATGTTCGCCAACTTTACAGAAACCTGGCTGAATCGGCTCCGCCAGGTCGCTCAGGCGCATCCAGCCCATATAATCCACCAGTTTGACCGGCGTCCACTCGCCGCGCGGCTCCCCGGCATATACGGGCATATTCAGTAAAGCCTGTGTCACCTGCTCCGCGTCCCCGGAGGGTTCGCCGCGCACCTCGGCCACGCCGTTCGCCACGACAAAATCGGTCATCTCCTCATTCCTTTCAGCAACCCGGCCTAGCGTCTCACGGCATTACGGGCCACAAACATCAGGTTCGCGGGCCGTTCAGCCATACGACGCATCAGATAAGGATACCACTGCGAACCATAGGGCACATACACACGCACGTTATATCCCTGCTCGACCAGTTTATCCTGCAGATCACGGCGAATACCGTAGAGCATCTGAAATTCAAAAGCGCGTGGACTGATGCCATTGTTACGCGCATATTTGCAGGCAGCGTCGATGATAGCCTCGTCGTGAGTGGCCAGCGCGGGATAATTGCCGCGCTGCAAGAGCAGAGTCATCAGGCGCACATAGTTGCGGTCAACCTCGCTTTTGAGTTGAAAAGCCACGGACTTCGGCTCTTTATACGCGCCTTTGACCAGGCGCACACGCACGCCCTGGAGAATCAACTGCTCGACATCCTTTTTGCTGCGATAGAGGCAGGATTGGATGACCGTTCCGACATGTTCAAAGCGCTCATGCATACGCAGGGTGATATCCATCGTGCGCTCGGTATAGGGCGAACCCTCCATATCAATGCGCACAAAGAGCGGAAACGCCGCCGCGTGCTCCAGAATGCTCGTCAGATTTTCATCGCAGAGATCGCGCGCGATATCCAGACCCAGCGCCGTCAATTTGATGGAAATATTGGCATCGGCGGAGGAGTCATGGATACGGTCAAGAATCTCCCGATAGTGGAGCGCGGTCGCGCGGGCCTCCTGCTCATCGGCCACATTCTCGCCCAGGTAATCCAGCGCCACATGGAGTCCGCGTTGATTGAGTATCTCCGTGGCGGCGAGCGCGTCGTTGAGGTTTTCACCGGCCACAAAGCGCCGGGACACGCCGCGTACTGTGGGGTTATTAATCACGAATCGGCGCACCGACTCGTTCTGAGCCATAGACAACAAGGTATTTTTCAGCATAGTTGCACCCTTCACTGGCTGGAAGCGAACGTCTTTGTCCGTGGAAAATAGCCTATGATAGCTCTATCATAGCACATAGGGGGCGCACGAGGAGAAAGGCAAGCAGGCTCAGACAGGCCCGATGCGACTCCACAGACCCAGGCGCTCCAGTTCGCAGCGCGCCTCAAAGCCAAAAATATCAGGGTCCATAGCGCGGCCATGCCTGATGACCAGTCCGCGCAGCATCTCTATCTGCTCAGCTTTGCTTGCTTTGTCTGCCTCAAAAGGAATATGCTGGGCCAGGCGCTCTATCGCCTGCTGGTGATACCATAATTCCTGGGATTCGGACATGCTCCACCTGTTTTTTGCGCCCTGACGCCGGGCGCTCTGTTCTGACAATCGTATTCCCTACTTCTAATGGTAGCATGTCCTCCTGTTCACTTTCAAGCGCCTGACTGCCGGGAAATAAGACACATCTTGAAACACGTTTATCTATCTGAATCTGTAGCCCTTTTGCCTTATACGCAGGGTGAACGCTTGACCACGCGCCATGTGAGTGTTACCTTTAGCTACTGGATAGTAATCGCAAGTAGAGACAAAGAACAAGGAAAAGGGGAAAATGATGCAATGTCCGTCCTGCAATGGTTTTAGACCGGCGAATAACGCACCTTGCCCATTATGTAATGCACCTTCTCCCCTGATCACTGAGGCATGGAACGGCCAGAATTCCGGCTTTGCCGGTGCTCAGCAGGCGGCCTGGGGAGGATCAGGCGTACAGCAGAATGATTGGAGCGGCTCGTCCTCCGGGCAGATGCCTTTCCCGTCGTTTCCGTCCAATTTCAGCGGCTCCGGGGCGTTTTCTCAGTCGAATGCTGGCGGCTCTGGCGCGTTTGCCCAGGCACCTTTCGGCGGCTCTGGTGTGCAGCAGATGGCGTTTCCCGGCGGGCAGCAGCCTTTTGCCCAGCCGTCCGAGGGTAGCGATAATAACTCGTTCTGGTCACAGAATATGGCCGCGCGCGAGGCGGCACGCGGATCATCCGGGCAGAAACAACAATCCCTCCTGCCGGTGCCCTTTCAGCCTCAGCCCGATCCCAACGCGCAGGCGTTCTCCATGCTGCCTACGGCGTTCCCGACCATCGGCCCTGGCATTCCGCAGGTCAATTCAATGGTGCCCGCCCTGCCCGATACAGAGCAGGAAGCGCCAGTCTACGTGCCCCCGATGTATACGAAGCCGCGCCCGATTATTCCGCGCTACCGGGCGGTCAGCGGCCTGATCAGCGTCATTATTGTGGTTGCCCTGCTCTGTGGCGGAGCCGGTTACTATGCCCAGGTGACGGGCAGACTGGCTTTCATCGAGAAACTCTTCGGTACCTATACGCCGCCGCCACAGACCGTCAATCACCAGATGCTCCAGGTACCCTCCAACCAGGTGGTGCAGGGTCCAGCAGCGAACATTGTGTATTCAGTCGGCATCTCAAATAAAGTCGATTCAAATACCGGCATCATTCCTGTGCAGATCAACCAGTTTACGGTCAATGAGATGATCTGGCTCGTCTGTAGCGTCAAACCGCCCAAGGATGGTCAACTGACCGTCAAGTGGTATGACAATAATACCTTCTACAAGAGTGATTCGCATTCCATCACGCACGACAAGGGTCTACAAACAGGCATCTTCCCTATCCGCTATGGCTTACCCACCGAGGGAAAGGTTGAGGTCTACTGGAATGATCAACTGGCGGCCACGGTCCTCTTTGTCGTACAACCATCCGCGTCATAAGAGCGCTGCCCCTGTTCCATAGAAGAAATGAAAACCGCTCTGACATGTACTGAAAGCTCATGTCAGAGCGGTTTTTCTGTGTTTTAAATAGCTATTTGTACAGGGTTTCGACCTCAACATCGCCATAGACAGCCACCTGGCAGGCGAGGCGCAGATCAGGATTCTTCTTGATGGCATTGCCCAGGCGCAGTTTCTCCAGGGCGGTGTGCTCATTGATGTTGCTGGCGGGCCTGACAACGACACGATCAGTAGCACAGAGGCCATTGCCATGGCAGTTCGCCAGGGTCCACAGGCCGTTGTAGATCTGTACATCGTTTTCCAGCGCCGGGTAACGCACATGATCGCCTTCCGGCACTTCTACCTCTATATTTTCACGAACAAAACGAATCTTTGGCACGGCTGGTATTCCTCCATAAGCCTGTTTTTAGTGCGCATAAGCGGAAAAGAGCGGGCCACTGCTCGATAAATGAGCAGTAGCCAGCACAGATATATGATCTCGTTCTCTTAACTATAGCAAAATTCAGCAGGGAGTGCAATGGCATCAGGCTGAGATAATCAGGGTGACTCTGATGCTGCGAGCCGCAACCACGGTACCCGCGTCAGTATCTTTCAAGGTCAACGTGGCTGTATACGTACCCGCTGCCATACCACGGCTGGCGCAGCCTACATTGATGACTGTGCTCTGGCCGGGTGCGAGGGTGCCGCTGGTAACGTCAAAGGAGAGCCAGGGCGCCTGAGAACTCGTCAGACTCCAGTTGAGCGGCAGGCTGCCGCTGTTCTTGAAAACCAGCAGGGTGGTGGTATTGTCAATCCTCCCGTCGTGATCGAAAACCAGCGTGGTCTGCGCGGGGGTAATCACTGGCTGGTTGGTAATGGCAATGGAAACGCTGACCTTCTGCGGCGGAACGTTGGTGCCGTGGTCGGTATCTATGATGGTGAGCGTTGAGGTGATGGTACCATTGGCGCTGCCGAGGGCGGGCGCGACGGTGACGGTAACGCTCTGGCCGGGCGGCACGCTGCCGCTGGAGGCCGAGAAGTTCAGATAGGTCTGTCCGCTGGCATCCGGGCGAATAGCCCAGTTGAGCGGCGCATTGCCGGGGTTGCTGATAGTAAAGCTCTGCGGTTTTGGATCGATACCCTGATTGCTGGTAAAGCTCAGGCTCTGTGGCGAAAGGTGCAGAGCCGGCTGCGGAGGCGGGTTGACGTTGAGCGCGATGGCAATTTGCTGGACCTGACCGCCCGCGTAGCTAAAGCTCAAGGCTCCCTGGTAGGCACCCAGGTCCATATTCACGGTCGCCACATTGACGGTGAGGATGGCCGATGACAACGGAGGCAGCGATCCGCTGGCGGGCGTGACGCTCAACCAGTCGCCGCCAGCGGCAGTCGTGCTGGCCGCGCTCCAGTCCAGGGTCTGGCCGCCGCTGTTCTGGATCACGATGGTCTGGCCGGCGGGACTCTGCGCGGGCGTGCCGGCAAAGCTCAGCGAGGCCGTGGAAAGTACCAGGCCGGCGGGCGCGGTATTGACAGTCATAGAGACATGGAGGGTCTGCGCTTGACCCTGCCCCTGGGTAAAGATGATCTGGCCCAGGTAGGCTCCTGGAGCCAGGTTAGAGCGATTCGCTCGCAGCGTCACCAGGGTACTTCCCGCAAAGCTGCCGCTGGTCGGGTTGAGCGCGAGCCAGGGAGTACTGCTCCGCGCGCTCCAGGTCACGCGTCCGCCGCCAGCGTTGGTCAGGGTGAAGGTTTTTTCCACCACTGTGCCGGGATTGCCGCTACCCAGGTCCACACGCGAGTTGCCAAGCTGCAAGAGCGGCGGCCCGGCCTGAGTCGCCTGAATAGTCAGAGAAGTGGTCAGGCGGGTCTGGCCTGAGCTGGCCTGCAAAGTGTGAACGCCAATATTCCAGGCCGAGGTAACAGGCACATGGATTTGAAAAGTGCCCTGCCCGTCGGTGGTCGGCATAACCTGCTGTCCCCGCGCATCCAGAATTTTTGTGCCGGCATCGCGAGTGAGCGCAACCACGTGATGCGCCTCAAAGCCGCTACCAGTGAGTTGAAAAAGATCGCCGACGCGCACCTCTCCGGGCTGGGCCAGCAAACGCGGCGGCCCAGCCTGCGCCTGGCCCTGATTCTTGCTCAGCAACAGAAAGGTCAGGAGACCGGTTCCCAGCAGAAAACAGATCAGCGAGCCAGTGATCAACAGGCGCACCAGGCGCGGACCATTGATGGAGCTGCGCGGCGGCTCTGGCAGCAGCGTCTCCGGCAGAGGCGTGTTGGGAGCGTGACGCGGAGCCAGGGTCGGCAGATCGGCCAGCGGACTATAGGCAGCGGCGTCCTCGTCCTCTTCCGCGCCCTCCAGACCGCGCGGCGGACGAGCTGGATACGTCGGAGGATCGGGCAAGAGATCCAGCACCGTACTGGCATCGCTCACATCCGGCTCCGGGTCCGGCGAGTCAGGAGAGAGAGGGGAGAGATCCAGCACCGTACTGGCATCGCTCACATCCGGCTCAAACGCTGGTGGACGCCGCACCTGGAGAAAGAAGCTGGATTGAAAAGGCTGATCTTCAGGATGCAGACCTGAGTAATGGCCCGCGCGGTGCGGAGAGGCCAGCGGACTGGTTGGATGAGAAAGATCCACCTGGCTGACGTTGCGTTTGCGAGATGCCCGGCCCGCCGGAATGGCAATACCACAACGGCTACAACTGCGGGCATCGGCGCGCAATAACTTTTGACAGCGCGGGCAACGAATCGTTTCCATACTTCACCGGTTCAATCTCTAGATCTGCAACATTGTACGCCAAAGCCACCACCCTACTCTTCTATACCCGGCTCAACCCTCCCATCAAAAAGAGTCCTGTCCCTCATTATATACGTTTGGAAAAGAGGTTTTCAAAAGATGAACCGGCTTTCGCCAGAGTTGCTCAATTCCCCCCCTTTATCAGTCATTTTTCAATATGAGTCCTCCCTGATGTTTCTGAGGCGGCCCCAACCGCTGGTGGCGCCCCGCCCCCCTCTTTTGGGACTCTGTTGACGAATGCGAGCATGAGTGGAATGGTAGAATGGAGGAAAAGAAAACCAGGGGAGCCTCA
>DASZXF010000520.1:0-2965 GCA_035546055.1 Ktedonobacteraceae bacterium | reverse complement strand
ATCATGGCAGCGGGGCGCTGGCTGATCTTTCACGCAGTCTTTGGCAACTTTATTATACTCATCCCTTTGCTGTTGCTGCTTCCCTGTGGTCTGATCGCGCGTCTGCCGCGCTCTCTCAACTGGCTGACCGCCCTGTTAGTGATCCTGACCCTGCTCCAGCCCATGCTGGTCTGGGGCAAGTACCTTGGCGCAGGTCTGATAGCCGCCCTGCACCCGGTCAACGCCCTGCTCATGTTCGCCCTGACCCTCTTTCTGGGTGGCCGGGCCTGGAGCCTCACGCGCCAGGATGAGAAGTAGCGGCAGTTGAAGCGCATAGATCATGCTCAGTTTTTCTCTACAACGATAAAAAAAAGTCTGTAAAAAGGAGTTCAGAACATGTTCAAAAAAATACTCGCGGGATTACTCATCAGCCTGACTCTGCTCGCCGTTCTCTCGGCATGCGGGGGCTCAGCGCCATCGACCTCCGGCGGCGCTCCTGCCGCCGGCAACGAAGTTCACATGGAGGGAGACAACTTTAAACAAGCATCAGTCACGCTCCAGAAAGGACAGAGCCTCGTCCTGGTCAATGATAGCGGCGCTCCGCATTACATCGCCAACGGCACCTGGAAAAATGGTTCCCCCGATGCCCATATCCTGGCCAGTTCTTACCCGGCCCGCTATCCCCTCAACGCCTCCGCCTCGCGTGTCCTGTCCCGGCAGTTATCCCTGCTCCAGACCGCGCTGCGCGGCACGCCGGCCAGTTCCACCTTCACCAGCGGGCAGGGACGTGCTATCGGCGCCGCCTCTCCCATCCTGAACAGCGAGAAACGCGTGCTGGGCGCGGCCTACGTGCAAATGTCGCTCGATAAGCCGGGCGGACTCATTCTCCTCTATTTTGCCGGTGAATGGCTTGTCACCGGACTGCTCCTGCCCATCCTGCTCGCTCCCCTGGGGGCCGTTTTTGGGCTCATCACCACCCGCAAGCTCGTGCGGCGCATTCACCGCCTGGTCGCGGCCACCGCTGCCATGGCCGAGGGTGATTATCGCCAGCGCATTCCGGTTGCCCGCCGCGATGAGGTCGGGCAACTGGAGCAGCAGTTCAACACTATGGCGCAGCGTCTCGACGCCAGCATCGCCGCTCAAAAAGCCCTGACCGAGCAGAATACCCGCCTGGAAGAACGCGCCCGCCTCGCGCGCGATCTGCACGACAGCGTGAAGCAGCAGATCTTCGCCATCTCCATGCAGTTAGGCGCCGCTCGCTCCCTTTTCGAGCACAAGCCGGCAGCGGCCAGGCAACATCTGCTTGAAGCTGACAACCTGGCCTACGAAGCACGCCAGGAACTCACCAGTCTGATTCAGGAGTTTCGTCCCCTGGCCTTCAGTGACAAAGATTTCATGCCAGCCCTGCGCGAGTACGTCACTACCTGGAGTCGTCAGAACACCATCGCGGTCGACCTCGACATCGCGGAGAGCTGCGCCCATCTCCCGCTGCAGCTCGCCAACGCCCTCGCCCGCGTCGTTCAGGAAGCGCTCTCCAATGTAGCCCGCCACAGCCAGGCCAGCCACGTCGCGCTCTCGCTGATCGCGGAGCAGGGGCAGCTCACCCTGGTCCTTGAGGACAACGGGCGCGGCTTTGATCCCGCGCAGGCCAGAGGCGCCGGAATTGGTTTACAATCCATGCAGGAGCGCCTGGCGGAACTCGGTGGTACAATGCAGATACAGAGCGCCGCAGGGGACGGAACACAGATCATTGCCCGCTGTCCCCTGGCCGGTCATTAAAGAGAAGAGGAGGCAACAGACAGATGGCAGAACCTATCACCGTTCTCATTGTAGACGATCATAGCATGGTGCGTCAGGGCATCCGGGCCTTTCTCGAAGCCCAGGCGGACCTCCTCATCGTCGGCGAAGCAGCTTCCGGCGCAGAGGCCATTCTCCAGGTGAGAGAGCACATCCCCGATGTCGTCTTAATGGACCTGGTTATGCCCGGCATGAACGGCGTCGAAACCACCCGCGCTGTTCGCCGGGTCAGTCCGCGCACCCAGGTCGTCGTACTCACCTCCTATCACGAAGACGAACACATCTTCCCCGCCCTGCGGGCCGGAGCGCTCTCCTACACTCTGAAGGATGTGCGTTCCGAAGAACTGATCGAGATTATCAGAAAAGCCGCTCAGGGGGAATCCGTCCTCCATCCTCGTGTCGCCACCCGCGTCATCCAGGAAGTGCGCGCCGCCCGGCGCGCCATTCCGCCCATCTTCGCCGACCTGACTGCCCGCGAACTGGATGTTCTGCGCCTGCTCGCCGAAGGACTCTCCAACGCGGCCATCGCCGAAAAACTGGTCATCGGCGAAAAAACTGTCAAAGGCCATATCAGCAACATCTTCAGCAAATTGCACATGGCGGACCGCACGCAGGCCGCCGTCTTCGCCTGGCAACAGGGACTTATGGAACGCTAGCGTCCCTCCAATCCCGCTTAGTAAGCCATCCTCTTCTTCATCAGCCAGATCCCTTGCCCATCGGCGCTGGCTGCGGCCTGGCGCGCTCCAGGGGACAGGGCACTATCCATTTGGATGCCTGATTATACTGTATTGTAGAAGATGTATCTCACGCCGGTCATGGCAATATGTCACATATTGTCGCATGGGGACAGCACACAAACGAGGAGGAAGGTTGTATGTTTGGCCTGGAAACCCTTTTTCAGAAAGACCGCGAAAAGCAGACCTCTGCGCACATACCGAGCATTGCCACTCAGCCGTTGCTGGAAGATCCACCACAGACCACCTTATTGCGGGAAGCTGATGAGTATCTTCGCCTGTTTCATGCGGAATGCGGCTATCCCGATGAAACACCCGCGCGCCTGGCCGAGATTCACGCCGAGATTGCTCGCACAGGCACCTATCAGCAGACCAGCGCGGAACTCACCTATGGCGCGCGCCTGGCCTGGCGACAGAACACGCGCTGCATCGGACGCCTGCACTGGCAGACGCTG
>DASZXF010000519.1:0-1836 GCA_035546055.1 Ktedonobacteraceae bacterium | reverse complement strand
TTTCCTCCCGGCCTCTTTGACGAGATGTTCGCTGCCTACTACCAACTGCTGACCCTGCTCGCGGAGGACGAGGTGGCCTGGCACGATGCTTACCTCCCGGTGCTTCCAGACGCGTATCGCGCGCTGTACGCGGAGGTTGATGCGACTGAGGCGCCGCTGACCGACGATCTTCTGCATACGCTTTTTAGCGAGCGGGCCGCGCTTCAGCCACAACAGCAGGCGGTCGTCTCGCCCCAGAGGACGCTGACCTATGAGGAGGTGGCCAGGTATACAGCGGCGCTGGCTCCGCGCCTGCGCCAGCTAGGGGCGCGGCCAAATCGGCTCGTCGGCGTGGTCATGGAAAAAGGCTGGGAGCAGGTGGTAGCCGTACTCTCGATCCTGCAAGCGGGAGCGGCCTATCTGCCCATCGATCCCGCTCTGCCGGATGAACGCCTGCTCTATCTGCTGGAGCATGGCGAGGTCGAGCTTGTGCTAACTCAGTCCTGGCTGGATCAGCGTTTCCCCTGGCCGGCAGACCTCCGGCGCCTCTGTGTCGATACAGAATGTCCGCCGGGCGCGTATCTGGATACGCCTCTTCCGCGCGTCGAGCCGCTTCAGTGTCCGAGCGACCTGGCCTATGTCATCTATACGTCCGGCTCTACCGGGTTGCCAAAGGGGGTAATGATCGATCATCGCGGCGCGGTGAATACCATCCTGGATATGAATCAGCGTTTCCAGGTGACAAGCGCGGACCGCGTGCTGGCGCTCTCTGCCCTTCATTTTGACCTCTCGGTCTACGATATCTTCGGGACATTAGCGGCTGGTGGCACGATTGTCTATCCAACGGAGAGTTCTGAGCGGGACCCGCGCGCCTGGCTGGAACTGCTCATCGAACAGCGCGTCACGATCTGGAATTCAGTGCCCGCGCTCCTTCAGATGTTCGTTGAATATATCGAAGATCATAAGTTGAAGCTGGAGGGCGCCTGCCTGCGGCTGGCTCTTTTGAGCGGCGACTGGATTCCCCTGACCTTGCCAGAGAGCCTCTGGAAGCTTTTGCCCCAGGTAGCAATCATGAGCCTGGGCGGGGCGACCGAGGCGTCGATCTGGTCAATTATGTATCCAATTACCTCGATCAATCCTGCCTGGAAGAGCATTCCCTATGGGAAGGCTATGAAGAATCAGCGTGTGGCTGTGCTCAATGAGCGCTGTGTGGCGCGTCCCCCCTGGGTTCCCGGACCCCTCTATATCGGCGGCGTAGGGGTTGCGGCTGGCTACTGGCGCGACGAGGAGAAGACCAGCAGGAGCTTCCTGCGTCATCCGGTGACGGGCGAGCGGCTCTATCGCACAGGCGACCTGGGGCGGTATCTGCCCGACGGAAATATCGAGTTTCTGGGACGCGAGGATTTCCAGGTCAAAATTCGTGGCTATCGCATTGAACTGGGCGAAATTGAGGCGGCTCTCTTGCAGCATGAGGCGGTTCAGGCCGCTGTGGTTACGACGTATAACGAAACCGGGCAGGCCAGTAATCAGCGCCTTGTAGGGTATATTGTGCCGACGCAGGAGATCATCGCTGCCAGTAATGGGGCAATCTCCGCTCAATCGCTGGATGCCTTTCAGGAGTATTTTGCGGGCGCTACTATTCACGACGCCAGCGAGCGCACCCAATTTAAGTTAAGGCAACCGTCCCTGCGCCATGAAGAGGCACTGCGGTATGTACAATTGGCCCGCCCGCGCTACACCGATGAGCTGCTCAAGTCGTACATGGAGCGCCGGAGTCATCGCCAGTTCGATGCCACGCCGCTTTCTCTATGGCAGCTCAGCGATTTTCTGAGTTGCCTGTACCAGATAGAGGTCGAG
>DASZXF010000518.1:0-10851 GCA_035546055.1 Ktedonobacteraceae bacterium | reverse complement strand
CATTATGTTCTGGACGAGCACCGCAGGTGCGAGGGTACATGTATTATGTTCTAGACGAGCACCTCAGGTGCGAGGAGAGAGAGATTTGAGCGACAACAAGAGAGCGCCTGGCTGCCGTTGCCAGGCGCTCTCTTGTTGCTTTATGCTTCTTCGTCGGCCCAGGCGAACTGGCCAATCGAGCGGTATTTCTGGTAGCGCAGTTCCAGCAACTCGTCGAGCGGAATTTTTTTGATTTCCGCCAGGTGTTTCTGGATCGCGGCCTTGACATTTTCAGCGGCCTGGGGAGGATTGTGGTGGGCGCCACCGAGTGGTTCCGGGATCACATCGTCCACCAGCCCCAGCGTCTTCAACTCGCGTCCACTGATGCGCATGGCATCGGCTGCCTGCTGGGCGAAGGAATTGGAACGCCAGAGGATAGAGGCCGCCGACTCAGGCGAAGTCACGGTATAGATGCTGAACTCGCTAATCAGTACGCGGTCGGTCACACCCAGGGCCAGGGCGCCGCCGCTGCCGCCTTCGCCAATCACCACAGCGACCGAGGGGACGCGCAGACGAGCCATGGTGTAGAGGTTGGAGGCAATAGCTTCGGCCTGGCCGCGTTCCTCGTCTTCCAGCGCGGGGAAAGCTCCCTGCGTATCGATCAGCGTCACCAGGGGAATGCCAAATTTTTCCGCCTGCCGCATCAGGCGCCGGGATTTGCGGAAGCCTTCGGGATGGGGCATACCGTTGTTGTAATGCTGTTTGTCCTTCATCGTGCGCCCCTTCTGATGACACACGAACATGACGGTTTCTCCATTGAAGGTGGCCAATCCACCCAGAATGGCGTGGTCGTCGCTAAAAGTGCGATCTCCGCATAACTCAAAGAAATCGTCGCAGATCAGGCGCAGATAATCGAGCGAATGGGGACGTTCTTTATGGCGGGCCACCTGGACGGTTTGCCAGGAAGTTAGCTCGCGGTAAATCTCTTCTGTGCGGCGGCGGAGCTCGCGTTCCATCTCCTGAAGCTGGCGATGCTCATCGGCTTTCAGGCGGTCGCCCTTCTTCTGGAGAGCAATGATTTTCTTCTCCAGATCCGCCAGAGGTTTCTCAAATTCCAGATCGTAGGCCATTACTTCTCTCCTGCCTGGCTGCTGGCGACCGCCACACTTTCCCGACTCCAGGGGCGTGAGGAGGGGGCATAGAAACGCAGGAGGCGGGCCAGGGTGGCGCGCAACTGCTGACGATGAACGACAGCATCGATCATGCCATGTCTGAGGACAAATTCGGAATTGACCGTCCCCTCTGGCAACTTGATATGCATGAAATCTTCGATCACGCGCGGACCCGCGAAGCCGACCAGCGCGCCCGGCTCGGCCATATTCACATCGCCAAGCATGGCGAAGCTCGCCGTCACGCCGCCAGTCGTAGGATCAGTGAGCAGACTGAAGTACGGTAAGCCAGCCTCACCCAGTTTCGCCAGAGCGACCGAGGTTTTCGCCATCTGCATCAGCGAGAAAGTGCCTTCGTGCATACGTGCGCCACCGGAGGCCGAAGCCACCAGCACAGGTATCCGTTTCTCCAGCCCCAATTCAACCGCGCGGGCAATTTTTTCGCCCACGACCGACCCCATACTCGCGCCCAGAAAGCGGAAATCCATGACCGCTAAAGCCAGGGGATGTCCCTCAATCGTCGCATGGCCGCTGATCACCGCCTCCTTCAAGCCAGACTTTTTGATCTCCTCGCGCAACTTGTCGGGATAGGTCTGGACCTCATCCCTGGCTCGTTTGACAAAGCCCAGCGGATCGGCGGAAACCATCCCCGCATCGATCTCGACAAAACTATCGGGATCAACCAGGAGCTTAATGCGCTCCTGGGCGGTCAATTTAAAATGATAATTGCAGCGCGCGCAGACCTTCTGGTTCTTTTCCCACTCGCGTGCCAGCAAAATTTCTTTGCATTTCGGGCACTTGACCACCAGATTTCCTGTTGCCATGCGCGGTTGTTGAAAGCCATTGCTCGTTTGCCCGCTGGCGGGCACGGCTGCTTCACTGGCCATGAACAAACTCCCTGTCAGTCTTGCGCAAAGAGCGCAGCCACAAAACTCTGCGGATCAAACGGGGTAAGGTCTTCAATTTTTTCGCCTGTTCCCACGAACTTGATCGGCACGCCCAGATCGTCGGCTACCGCGAACGCAAAACCACCCTTGGCGGTGCTATCGAGCTTGGTGATAATCACACCGGTCAGACCAATATCCGCCGCGAACTTGCGGGCCTGGAGCAGAGCATTCTGTCCGGTGGTGGCATCGATCACCATCAAAAGTTCCTGGCGACCCTCTGGAAGCAGCTTCTCGACCACTTTATTGATCTTTTTAAGTTCTTCCATCAGGTTGTACTTGGTATGCAGGCGTCCGGCGGTATCCACAATAAGAACGTCGCTACCGCGTGTATTCGCGGCCTGGATGGCATCGTAGACCACCGCGCCGGGATCAGATCCCGGTCCCTGGCTGATCACCGGCACGCCCACGCGCTCACCCCAGACCTTCAACTGGTCAATCGCGGCGGCGCGGAAGGTATCGGCGGCGGCCAGAGTCACGCGATGGCCCTCATCGGTCAAACGTCTGGCCATTTTGCCAATGCTGGTCGTCTTACCTGAACCATTGACGCCGATCACCAGAATCACCGTCAGCGGGGATTGTTTTGCGAAGCGGAGGGGGGCTGCTTGCAGCAGAGTGACCATCTCTTCGCGCAGCGCTTTCTGAACCTGCTGGGTAGTACGCATTGCTTCTTCAGCGACGCGCTCGCGTAGTCGCGTCATCAACCAGTCGCTGGTATGCGGCCCCACGTCAGCAAGCAGCAGAGCCTCTTCCAGGTCATCCCACATGTCATCCGTGATGGGGATCGGTTTGACCGGCTCGACGTATGGCGCGGGGCTGCCGGCATGCACGCTGCTGGCCTCGCTCACAACGCCCTCGCTTTGTCCACCAAAACGAGTGAAGAACTGGCGCGTCCGGCTCAAACTCTTTTTGAATGGGTTAAAGCCTTGCTCCGCGACAGGTGCCTCTGTGCCAGCTTCCTGCGTTGGCTCAGGCGTGGGTGGAGGCGTATTCCTGGCTTCTTCTTTTGCTTTTTGCCCAAAGAATCGATTGAGCACGTTAATCCTGACTCCCTTTCCACGTGTACTCACAAGGAGTAGACACGCTCACTTCCGACTGCTCTCAAGAAATAAGAATGCGTAAAGCACTTACCTGTAATTATAAGCTATAATAGCAAGCACGCCCCGGCATACACCGGGAAAAATGACGCAGAGCTACACCCTGCCGTTGACTATTACCTGGCAGGACGAAGCCGCTGAAGAAGTGCAGAAAAAAGGCAAAAGGAAAAGGGTGCTTTACCTTTTGCCCTTACCCCATCTGTTACGCCCATATGGTTCAGAAAATGGACCGGATATTCATTATTCGTCAGACATGAATATCCGGTCATTTACTACTGCCGATTGGTGCGATAGGAGTGGAGTGACCCATCGCTGATGGGCTCGTTGATGATGATATCGCCATTACGGATTTTGATGTTATAAAGGCACGACGGATTGGTGCAAACCCATGCCTTGTACTCGATGGAAGCTCCCTGGCTACCGAAATCCGAAAGCGGAACCAGATCACCTTCACTACACTTGCGACACCGAGGAAATGCATTCTCCACGAAATCGCCTCCTTCCTTCTCACGAGGGATAGTATTCGCCTTCCCGACTGGCTGACACCAACCAGGCGAGGCGAGAAGTAAGCCGAGGGGGAGCCTCCGCCGCTGCATCCGCGTCCCCACAGCAGTCATACCGTTGTCTCTGCCGGTGCTATGATACCATACTTTCTTGCTGGTGTCAGCAGGTACCTGAAGAAAACTTCATAAAAGCAACCAGGCAGCATCCAGACGTGCCAATGAGATTTCTCTCATGTCCTGCGTGCGACTGCTACATTCCTAGCATAGCAGGTACGCCAATTTCAGTCAAGCTTTCATGGACTTCTATGTATCATTTTGCCTACCCTGTGTGGAAATTTCCCCAGATCGTGGAAATATCTTCATCTCAAAGTCAGGATGCCTGCCCTGTTTTCCCTTTAGATCGGTGGGTTCCTGTCGATTGTGGAATGCAGGAGGAAATGTGAAGCGGGCCGTTGTTGCTGGCTCAGGCGTGTGAGGTGGGTGGGTACGCAGGTGGGTGGTCTGAAGGGGGTCTGGGGACTCGCGGCAGGTTTTGGCACGATTATTGCAACGTCTTTCAGCAGGAACGTATTTCTGAACAAAAAGAGACCATTGTATGGGTCGTAGGGACACCTGGCTACCTGCGAGTTCATCAATTTGCTTTAAAGTGTTTCGGCTTAGAAGGAGTTACTGGTATGGGTAAGCAAGTTGTTAAAGTCTGTGGTACGGATCGTGCGTTTGGTGAGACGGCTACCGGCAACGGGAGAAAGACCTCCAGGGAGCGCGCCTCCGCGTATGCGGTGAATGACCTGTACCCTGAGCCAGACGGCGGGGAAGCGTATGACGAGGAGAAGGAGGATGAGTGGGAAGACCAGGGCGAGGAGAAGCAGAAAGGCGCAGCTGATGACGCGGTAAAGCAGTATTTAAAAGAGATAGGTTCGTATCCTCTCCTGACCGCCGAGCAGGAGCTGGCGCTGGCGGAGCGGGTGGCGCGCGGTGATAGCCTGGCGCGCAAGAAGCTGATTGAGGCGAATCTGCGCCTGGTGGTGAGCATTGCCAAGCGCTATTCCAATCAGGGGTTGCCTTTGCTCGATATGATTCAGGAGGGTAATATTGGCCTGATGCGCGCGGCGCAGAAGTTCGATTATAAACGCGGCTTCCGCTTCAGCACCTACGCGACGTGGTGGATTCGTCAGGCGATCAGCCGGGCCATCGCGGAGCATTCGCGCACGATTCATATTCCGGTTCACGTGGTGGAACTCATTTATAAGATCAAGCGCATCGCGCGGCGCATTTACCAGGAGCAGGGGATTGAAGCTCTGCCGGAGCAACTGGCCGCCGAGGTGGGTCTGACCAAGGAACGCGTGGTAGAACTCCTGAATGTCTCCGACCAGCCTATTTCGCTGGACGCGCCCATGGCTGACGACGAGCAATACCACCTGGCCGATACGCTGGAGGATACCAGCATGGTCGCGCCCGCCGAGCAGGTGTCTCACCAGGTTTTGCGGGACAATCTTGAGCAGGCCATGACCATTCTCAATCCCCGCGAGCGCACGATTATCGAAATGCGCTATGGTCTGCAAGACGGACACTACCACACCCTCGATGAAGTCAGCGCGGAATTTAAACTGACTCGCGAGCGCATCCGTCAGATCGAGGTTAAAGCCCTGCGCAAACTGCGCTACCCCGAACGCTACTACGGCCTGCGTGAGTTCGTTCAGGCATAAACCGAACTCCGCTGATCAGCATATGAGCGAGGGCGACTGTCTTGAAAACGGTCGCCCTCGCTTTTCTCTTGCTACAGGAGGGTGCGAGGATTTCTAATGACGGTAAACGAAGATCCAGAAGATCCAGAAGATGTGTTGAACCAGCCGGAGAAGCCGCTTTTCTCTTCGGGCTGATCCCATTCTGTTCTGACAAAGAGTGTGTACTGTCCGCTTTTATGAGGGTTTTTGGCGATAAGCAGGAAAGCGTTCCACGGCTCTTTTTCTTCGTCAGTATGGGTCCAGGTGCTCCAACTCATGGTATCGTTGCTGCCTTCTCCGGTGAGGTTCCAGCCGCCTTTTTGAAGTTGCGCGTTGTAGTGTTGCAGAAGTTCGCCAAGATCCAGTTCGCTTTTTAAGGTGGCATTTGTGTACCATGAGTTATCGTTGCCGCCGCCGCCACTTCCGCGCTGTATTCCACCCTCCGGCGGTAATATGACGGGGATCATGCTTTGTCCGCGCCGGTGCATATGGCGCCGCTGTCCGGGCTGGTTGCAGGGATTGCCTTCGCGGCTCAGATTAACATTCAGACGAATATCGGTGGGTTCGCCGGCGGAGCTGCCAGCGTATATAGTAAGCGATGCTCCTGGTTCGGCCTGACAGAACAGGAGGTGATGCAGCGGACTCGGAATACCTGAATGCAGAAAGCCTCCCCCGTGATGCATCATTTCAGGCTCGTTCCAGCCTCGATTCGTCAATTCTGTGCGATAGAAGGCTATTACCCTGTCAGGGGCGAGGTCGCTGAGCGCGACAATTTCCACGTGTTCTTCGTTGCGTACCAGCGTTCCCAGCATGCGCGTATTGGCTGGAAAGGGCAGTTCCAGCGGGAAGTTTTCTGGCAATGTGCCTACAAAAAGCGTTGGTTGCTGGCCATAAGGATTGAATGGAGGTGTAATCAGCCGCAAGAGTAACTGTTCGCGCAGATTTTCTTCATCAGAGGATGGTAATTCGCTCATGTTTTTACTCCGTTTTTCAAAACTATTGTGCTGCTCTGATCGGTATACCTGCCGTATGTTTATATTTCTATTATAGCATATACAATTCGCTGGAATGGATGCGTAATGCTTGACTGACGATAGAAGAGAGCTGGCTAACGGGTTTTTGCCTGTGGAGGAAGGCACAAAAAGAGGAGCAGGCTGATCTGTTTGCCTGCTCCTCTTTTGTACGTTCCTCTCGTAACTCAATCCACTGGTTTATGCCAGACGAAGTAGACGCCGGAGCCGATGGTGAAGTCGACCCATTCGGTGTGGGTCCAGCCGCCATAGCCCCAGTTCATATTGCTGGTGTGGACGACGTTGCCGCTGATACTTTCGACAACCGCGACGTGTCCGACGCCGCCGGCTTGCTGGACGTAGGGCATGAGCACGATAATGGAGGGGATGCCCGGAGGCGGTTTCTGACCGTAGTCCCAGCCGGCTTTTTGTGCGCCCAGGAACCACTGATCGGCGTTGCCGGTCCACTGCACCCAGAAGCCGGTCAATTGATGATAGCGATAATTGGCCCAGTACGTGCATTGTCCATAGGGCCAGGGCAGGGAGCTTTTGCCGTCGGTGACGTTGACCTGACCGTGTGAATAGGGATCATAGCCATCATTCTGATACATCCAGGTGGTGGTAGCCAGGGCTGAGACCTGGGCGGCGTTATTCTGCTGATTCGAGATGACGTTGCTCTGTCCGGCCAGGCGGGGATCGAACTTCGCGGTGATGGCGCGTCCTTGTGGCGTGATGGTCAGCAGCGTGGTGGCAAGTGTAATCAGCAGGACGGCCGTGCCCAGAATCCAGAGGCGTTTGCTGTGCTTGCGGCGCGCTTCTCTGGTCGGCGGCGGCAGCGGCTCGGTGCGTTTCATATTGCCTTTGATGACAATGGGCACGCGGCTCAACGTGCTCCCTTCCAGGGCTGGAAGCAGGGCGCTGGTGAGCGATCTGCTGTCGAGGGGCGATGCCAGACCTGTGGTGTTCAGCGGTACTGGCAGTGGGGCCATTGAGTCCACCTGCTCAGAAGCCGCCACGTTTTTCTTCTGAGATGCTGCTCTGGTGGAACGCTTTGCTACGAACATACGTAAACTCCTAATCCTTCAGGCTTGACTGCGAGTATCTCAGCCCTGTGGTTTCCTTTGCAGGATCATGGCTACTTCGCGCGGCAACGCGGGCGCGACCGTCATCCGTATTCGAGGGTACATGCGAATATAGGGATCAGTCAACTACGCTGACTGCGCTCTAGGAAGAAGGTACCGCACGCTGCCGCAATCTTAACCAGCGCAGTTCTTCTTTGCGTTGCCCTGGAACACATCCACGGCGAGAAGATGAGCATGGCCCATTCCTCATCCTTTACAAACGAGAAAGAAATGAGAAATGGGCCATCAGTGATGATTTAATGAGGATAGAGCGAGGGTCAGACGCCAGAAGCGACGCCGCCGGCCTGAGCCTGCAAGAAGGCGTAGATAAAAGGATCGACATCGCCGTTAAGATAGCCATCGGTGTCGCTGGTCTCGTAGTTTGTGCGATGATCCTTGACGATATTGTACGGATGAACCGTCACTGTGCGAATCTGGGTGCCAAAGTCGGCCTGCACAAATTCGCCCTTGAGCTTCGCGTTTTCCTCCGCTCGCTTTTTGACTTCCAGTTCGTAGAGGCGCGCCTTGAGCAGCTTGAGCGCGACCTCGCGATTCTGAATCTGTGAGCGTTCATTCTGACAGGTGACGACGATGCCTGTCGGAATGTGACGCATACGCACCGCCGAGTCGGTCTTGTTGACATGCTGGCCACCCGCGCCGGTTGAGCGGTAGGTGTCCACCTCAATGTCTTCGGGCCGGATGCTGATCTCGATGGTATCCTCGATATCGGGCATGACTTCAACCTTGGCGAACGAAGTATGGCGGCGATGAGCTGCATCGAAAGGCGAGAGACGAATCAGGCGGTGCGTGCCGATTTCGGAGCGCAGATAGCCATAGGCGAAGCGCCCGGTGATTTCGACGGTCACGCTTTTAACGCCTGCTTCTTCACCTTCGTTGTAGTCATAGATCTCTGTGCGGAACTTGTGGCCTTCGGCCCAGCGCAGATACATGCGCAGGAGCATCTCGGCCCAGTCCGCCGCATCGACGCCACCGCTGCCGGCGTGAATGCTGATGATGGCATTTCTCTCGTCGTGTTCGCCACTGAGCATCAGCGAAAATTGCAGCTTCTCGACCTCCTGTTCGATGGTGCTCAGTGATTGGGTGATCTCTGCCTGCATCCCGGCGTCCGGCTCCTCCTCTAACAAGCTGGCTAATCCGTGCAGGTCGTCGATTTGTGCCGCGAGATCTTCCCAGGTCGTCACTTCCTCGCGCAGAGCGTTGAGGTGCTGCATATGCGCCTGCGCTTTGCGGTTGTCGGACCAGAAGTCCTCGGCCATACTCTCGGCCTCTAAGGTATCGATTTCGTGTTTTTTGCTGGCCAGGTCAAAGACGCACCATAGTTTCATGGACGCGCCCTTGCAGGCGACTGATCTGATTTGTAAGTTCGTTCATACGGCGTATTGTAGCATGTTTTGGCGGGAAAAGACACACGGCGGCCAGACGGGTAAGGAGACAGAGACGAGCCACGAGCAGCGGCACGCGGTTGCTCGTGGCTCGTCTATGCATCCTTATTCGTCCTCTGTCTCGTCCCCGGTTTTGTCGGGCTCCAGGCCGGCCTGGGCCACAGCTTGCAGAATGGAGGCGAAAGGTTCCTCCAGGGCTGGCTCGCTGGTGGAGGCCAGTTGACCATCGCCGCGCAGCAGAACGCAGAGGGCTGCGAGGAAGCGCGTTCCATTGTTCAGTTCTTCGTGTTCGCGCATGTCCAGCGTCATCAGTTCGTAGCGCAGAGCCAGGTTGGCCAGGCGGGTTGCGCGGTGGGAGTCGTGAATGCGCAGCGCTCTGACAGTTTTCTGCGCGGCCTGCTCGATCATGAAGTCGAGCGGCGCATTGCCGGGATGCTGCCAGACTGGCAAGGCGGCAATTTCACCGATTTGCTCGATGGTTTGCTTGAAGGGCGGATAGGTCTTTTCCGCGACTTCGGCGACGGGGCTGCCCTGTCCCAGTTCGGCCATACCTCGCACGAAGGAGATGATCTCGCGGTGTCCGGGCTGATCCTTTTGCTCGCCTGCCGCGTTTTCCCACTCTTGCGCGATTTCCGTCAGCGAGGTGATCCAGCTTGCGTACCGGTCCGGGTCCAGGCGTGCGTAGAAGCGTACAATCAGCGCGCTCATACTGGCGCAGTGCTCGGCCCATTCCTCAAAGCGAGCCTGGCGATCTTTGTTCTCCGGTTCCGGCTCGACGACGGGTTTGCCGGTAATTTCGGTGGCGATGGCCTGGAGCGTCCATTGCCACTGTTCAATGGGCAGATGCGTGAGCATGGGCATCAATTGCGTTGGCGGGGCGCTTTCAGCCGCGCGCAGGGCGGCGTTGATCGAGCCTTCCGGCAGCTTTGAACTGATGACTTTGAAGGCATGCAGGGCGTCCTGGCGTTCTTCACCGGGGAAGCGGCGCAGACGTTCCAGGGCGGCGGCCCAGATAAAGTAATCCAGGGCCGCGCGGGTCTGGTCGTGGCTATCATACCAGACACCCAGGCGAAACAGCGCGGAGGTAATGCCCTGGAAGAGTCCGTTTTGCAGATGAGCGTGCAGGATCTCTTCCAGGTCCGCCAGCTCCTTGCGCTCCTCTTCCGCGCGGAGTTGCTCAGCCGTTTCCGGGGAGCCGGTCGTCTCGCTTGCGGTGGGCACGACAGGCTCAACGCCCAGCGCGGCCAGGCGTTCGTAGAGGTCGTGCGAGGCAGGAGGAAGCTCCCCGACCGCCCGCGCGGCGATGGCCAGGACGGCTGTTGTTTCAGTCAACTGGTGCTCCCGGGCCATCTCTACTGCGTGCAGCGCGATTTCGGCGGCATCTCGTGAGCAGCCCAGTTCCTCAAAAATTTTCGCCGAACGGGTGAAGTAGTCCAGTGCCGCCTGGGGAGCGTTGTGCTGCTCGGCCATATAGCCTTCAACTTTCAGCATTTCCGCGATCAGATTGGAACTGCCTTCGTATTTGGCGTTGCGCCTGACGTGCGGCATGACCTGCTGCGCGCCTGCCAGGTCGCCCTTGCCGAGGCGGGCGCGGGCGATGCCGAGAAGCGCCCAGAGATAGCGCACGCCATCCTCTTCTTTTTGCGCCAGCCTGCTTGACTCCAGGTAAGCGTGCTCCGCGTTGTCCCATTGCTCAAGATAGATATAGGTATGGCCGCGTCCGCTCATTGAGCTTGCGGTAGGGGCATCGTGGCGGTAGGCCGCACCTTCGGCCAGCCAGTGTTCCGCCTCCTGCACCTTGCCGGCTGCCGCCGCCGCTCTGGCCAGATTTGAGCGCGCGCAGTCGGCGCAGGGGTAGCGTCTGGGCAACTGGGACAGAATGTGCTCCGAATTTTCCTTGA
>DASZXF010000517.1:0-7831 GCA_035546055.1 Ktedonobacteraceae bacterium | reverse complement strand
AGCCTGGCGCAAGATATAGTACCAGGGCCGACGCGCAACCTGAACCTCCTGCTGTACCCCCCTGGCCGCTTCATTAACATTATCCATCAGCATCTCACCTCGCTCTCTCGCAAAACCCCGTTCTATCTCCCTGGCGCGGCCCGGCAACTATTCCAGCCTCTGACGAGCCTATCCATGTGGGACGCGCTGCCTGGTCGCGCAGGGACCGGGCGCACCGGGCAGCGCCGTTCTAACCACATGAGCCCGGCTGCGCCCGCCTCAAGCTCATCAGCAACACAAACCTCAAGCACAGCCAGTCATGACCCTCCAGGGTGATACTAACACGATTCAACGTATGCTTATTTGGACAAAAAGCCATTATGCGTCTTGCCATCCATGCGGACGGCCCGCATGATCTCCCGTGTTCGTTCGCTTTTGCCTGGTCAGTATCCACGCAGAGAGCTTCGTGCGTGTTATACACGCCCATGAGAAGGCTGGTGAAAGCTACCGGCCATTCTTTTGTGAGGAGGATGAAATTGGGAACACATGTCAAAGTACAGGAGGCCAGGTAAACCGCGCTTCATCGGCGCCCGCAGAACAGGCGGGCATACATATGGGAGGCATACTATGAAACGCAAACGAGCGGCACTGATTATCAACCCGCGCGCCGGACAAAACGTCGCCAGCATCTCCGCCATCCTGGCGATTTTAGAGGCGGCTGGCTGGAAAACAAAACTGGCCCTGAAAGAATATGGCGGGCACACCATGAAACTGGCGAAGCAGGCGGCGGAGCAAAAACACGAGCTGGTCATCGCCTACGGCGGTGATGGCACACTGAACCAGGTCATCAACGGCGTCATGCAGGTACCAAAGCAGCGGAATGTCGTCGGCCTTATCCCCGGCGGAACCGCCAATGTGTGGGCCAGCGAAACTGGCATTCCCGCCAATCCGGTCGAGGCCGCCCTGACCCTGATCAGCAGTTCCACCCACAGGGTAGACCTTGGACACGTGGCGGTCGAAGGACTGTGCCTGCCCGGCGCGGAGTCCAGCGGGCAGGGCAAAAAGGGCAGGCCGGGCGGCAAAAGCGGCCAGACCCGCGAGCATTTTCTGCTCATGGCCGGACTGGGCATCGACGCCGCCGTTATGGGCCATGTCTCAAAGCCGCTGAAATATCGCGTCGGCGCGCTGGCTGTAGGCGCCTCCACGGCGAAAGAGCTGCCGGCTCAACGACCTTTTCCGGTCGAGATATGGACCGGCCAGGGCGAGAACGAGGGCATTCATTGGAAAGGTGAGGCCATCCAGGTGATAATCGGCAATACGCGTCTCTACGCCGATATTGTACAGATGACGCCCGATGCGTACATCGATGATGGCAGACTCGACGTGTGCGTGATTACCGCCGGGAATCCGCTGACCACCTTGCAGCAGATCGCCTCGCTGCTCCTGCGCCATCATCCCGATAACCTCACGGCTGAATACTTCCAGGGGGCGCATTTCTCGCTGCGGGTACCCGCCTCGGTGGCCCTGCAACTGGATGGCAGCGCGGTCAAACTCAAAAAATATCTCACCCGGACCGCTCGGCACACCCTGGAACAGTTGGAAAACCCCGCAGAGGCCATGGTGACCTACCGCTTCGACACCCTGCCCGGCGCGCTACCCGTCGCCATTCCGCGTGATTACCAGGGCGCCCTTTTCGTGGACGCGGAGCCGTCCGCAGCCGGGACAGAAGAACATGAGGCGGGGGCTGATGCGGAAGCAGAACCTGCAGAGGAGCAGGCAAAGACGGAAACCGTCGCTGAGCAGGAAGAAGCGGCGAATGAAGCCAGCGAGCAGGAGGAGCCGCAGCATCTCCTGGAGCAGGGGCGTAAAGTCACCGTGACAGGCACCAGCGCCTTATCCACAGAAGGGCAGGAGATGATCATCGCCGGAACTATCACCAAAGAGGGCAGCGGCGAAGCTCGTCCCGTCGCCCTGCGGATCAGCGCAAAAACGCACCTGAAAAAGCGCGATGGCACCGACGCCACCCCGAGCTGCCTGGAGCAACTGCACGCGGGAGATACGCTCATTGTCAAAGGGAAGAAAAATAAACGCGGCGTGATCAAAGCCAGAGAAATCTTCGTCTGAAGCCGGCTATGAGTCACTCTGGTGTTGTGCCCCATGAGTCATCCCCCCTTTTTCTGAGGCGGCCTCAAGCGCTGGTGGCGACCCGCCCCCCTCTTTTTTGGATGAGGTTTGGTGAGCGCGCTGCGCGCTCGTCAAACCTCATCATTTCCCCTGGGTAGGGAGAGGAAACGTGCCTTGCGGTGCTGGAAACCTTGGGGATGACTGATGGCTTCTCTAAAGGCTATTGAGCACCCATTGCTGATTGGTGCCACCGTTATTGTTCCATTGGATGAGTTTGGCGCCGGCACTGGTCGAGGCGCCGTTGACATCCAGCAGCAGGCCGCTATTGCGGTTGACGATGTTGTAGTAGCCGCCACTGACGGCGACCAGGCTCCATTGCTGGCTGGTGCCGCCGTTGCCGGGTTCCTGCACAATGTTCGCCCCGGCGGTCGTTGAGGAGCCGCTGACATCGAGCAACATGCCACTGTTTTTGTTGACGATGTTGAAGTAGCCGCCGCCGACTGAAACCAGCTTCCAGGCCTGATTGGCGCCGTGGTTATCCGTCCACTGAATAACCTGAGCGCCAGCGGTTTTTGAGGCGCCGTTGACATCAGCCAGCAAACCGCTCTTGACGCTGCCCATGTTGTAATAGGTCGAGCCGGCATCTCCCCACAGTCCCGTCGAGGTATCGATGGACCAGGCAGTATGCCAGGACATGGTGACGCTGGCCCCGTTGACCTGCATGGGCAGCCAGATATAAGGCGAGGTGCCCAGGCTGGAAGGCGTCCAGCGATCACCCATGTACATGAAGGTGGTGCCGGAACCGCCCGCGACAGGCAGAATGAAGGTGGTCTGCGAGTTGAGGGTGTTTGAGCCAGGAGGAGCGAAGGCGGACCAGCCGGACCAGGGACCGGACAGCGAGGTAGCGGTGGTGTACTGGTTGTCGTTAGTGTTCCAGCCGGTCAGGAACGAACCGAAGAGGTAATAACGTCCGTTGTACTTGAACATCGCCGGCGCCTCATGGTTGGGTGTCAGCACCGTCACAGCGCTGGCCACGCTCAGGTAATCAGAGGAAAGCCTGTCGATGCGCAGACCGTTGGCGCGGTCCTCGCTCAGGAGATAGGCCGTACCGTCGTCGTCTTTGAAGAGATTCATGTCGCGACTCTGGTAGCCCAGCGGCTGAAAACTGCCGCGATAGGTGTAACTGCCGCAGATGCTTGAACTGGTGGCAACTCCCACTTTGGCTTCACTGTAGCTGGAGTTGTCCACGTGCATGTACATGACGTACTGGCCGGTGCTACTGTTATAGATGACTTTTGGACGCTCGATGATGCGGTTGGGACCAAGATCGCCGCTGGCCTGCCTCGTCAAAACATTGTTGACGAAGGTCCAGTGGAGAAGATCAGTGGAAGAATAGCAGGGCACATTCTGGAAAAAGGCGTTGCCGGACGACTCGCCGGTTTTGTCCTCGCCAAACCAGTAGTAAGTCGAGCCAACTTTGGTAATGCCCCCGCCGTGGGCCTGAATGAGCTTACCATTGTTGTCGTTCCAGGTGCCGGCGGGCGTAATGGTCACAGAGGCTGCGTGAGCTGGTTGGGCCAGCAAACTCAGGGACCAGAGCACCGCCAGGGCCGCCGCGAGCATAATCCCGCCTGCTCGCCAGAAAACGGGGCGTTGATGACGTTGTTCGCGCATAAAAATCCTTTTCTCCTTTCGCCGCGTTTTCTCCGCGTCCGCAGCTACACGGACACGGAGAAAACGCCCGCTGGTCAGGCAACTAGAGCAAAATCAGGCTCCACTGCTGATTGGCCCCGCCATTGCTGGTCCACTGGATGACGCTGGCTCCCGCGCTGGTCGAGGCGCCGTTGACATCCAGCAGCAGACCGCTGTTGCGATTGACCACGTTATAGTAGCCGTTGCCAAGCGAGACGAGGCTCCATTGCTGATTGGCCCCGCCGTTGTTGCCCCACTGAATGACGCTGGCTCCCGCGCTGGTCGAGGCGCCATTGACATCCAGCAGCAGACCGCTGTTGCGATTGACAATGTTGTAGTAACCGCCACTGACCGGCACGAAGCTCCACTGCTGATTGGCTCCGCCGTTGCCGGTCCACTGAATGACCTTCGTGCCAGCACTGGTCGAAGCGCCGTTGACATCCAGCAGCATATGGCTGTTGCGGTTGACCAGTTCGTAGTAGCCGCTGCCGATGCCGCCCGTCGCGCCGGTGTAGGTGACGTTGGGGATGACAAAGGTGGTGATGGATTGCGCAGGCAGCGACGCGCTGAAGCTCTTATTGGAAATGCCCACGGCTGAAAGCTGTTGCAAGTTGGCGCTGGCCGTGGTCTGATAGGGCGTGGCCGAACTGCCCACGCTGGTAAAACGCGAAAGATTGTAGGTAACGGTGGTGCTGCTGGTGGTGCTGTTGGTAGTAACCAGGGTCAGAGTGTGCGTGCTGGCGTTATAGGCACTGAACGTATTGGCATCGCTATTGCCAAGCATGGTAGAGCCTTCGCGCACAAACTTGCTGTAGTTCCCCATAGCGTAGTAACGCGTGGGATAGGAGATGTTGTTGTTGCTGTCCCGGTAGGCCAGTCCCCACATGCTATCGGGAGTATCGCCGGCCTCGTTGACAGCCTGCCAGGCCACCCAGGCCGTGGGATGCAGATGCTGCTCGTCATCGAGGATTTCACGCGAAAGGGTCAGCGCGGCAGCGATCTGCGAGCCCTGAGCACCTTTCCCCCACTCGGACATCCAGACGCGCTTATGGTCAATCTGGCCGATATTGGTGTAGCCTGCTACACGGTCGCTATCGCTGCCGCCGTAGGTATGGGTGTTCCACTGGGCCAGGTCCGCCTTTGTCGCGCTCGCATAGGAGGCGTAGTCGCTGTTGGACTCGGTAACGGTGTTGTCATCGGGAGCAGAGATGGAGGTGTAAGCTGACGCGCCATTCTGGGAAAGCGCGCTGGCCAGCAGTGGGATGATGGCGTTTTGCGTGCTATGTGAAACATACATCCCTTCCTGGGTGCCCGTGGAGGTCCACCACGTCCCGGAAGGCTCGTTGAAAGGCTCGACAGTTTGCAACGTAATGCCAAAGCTATCGTGAAAATGTTTGGCAATGGTAGCGATGTAGCTGGCGAAGTCCGCATAATGCGACGAGCTGAGATTTTCGCTGCCGCCCGATCCGCCTGCCGTACAACTGTTGTTGAGCATCCAGGCAGGCGGGGAATTGACAAAGCCCTCGAAGACATCGGCCCCGCGCGCCTGAGCGGCCTGGGCGAACCAGAGCTGATTGGCATCGTTGGTCCAGACGTAATTCCCCTGCGTGGGTTCAAACGAAGGGACGTTGCGCCCTTCTTTCATCTGGCCCTCACAGACATTGCCGGGACCGTCAGCGCCGAAGTTATAGCGCACGACGTTCAGACCAATGCCCGTAGTGGGATTGTACAGAGCGTCGGCCAGAGCAGTGCGCTGACTACTGCTCCAGCCACCGATGATGTTGGCCCACCAGGCCATGCTGGTTCCCCAGCCCTGAATAGTTTGATACTGCTGCGAGGGATCAATGGTAGCGGTATAACTGGCGTAAGCAACTGGTGCGCGCGTTCCCTGCAGCATGCAGAATGCCGCAAGCAGACAAAGCGCGCTGACGAGGGAAAGGCCTTGCATCCTGCGTGTAGTATGCCGAAGCATATATCCTCCTTGTTTAGCGGACACAGCGTCTGTGTCCCGCGATAGAGCCTTGTATCTCTCTTTGCCCGTCCATGCGCCGCGCAGCGCAGGGGCAAAGAGACAAACACATGGGCGGCCTCACCTCCTTTCTACGAGTGACCTTGCAGGCAGGATTACGCCTCAAGATGGGCATCAATGAAGACATGTTTGCCAGACCAGGCCTTCTGCGAGGTCCAGGGAGCTTCGCCGAGCCAGAAGGGATTATCAGCTGGCAGACCAAGCGGCAAAAAAGCGGTGGAGCACAGATACAGGCTCCCGGTCGAAATATAGGCTTCGCCCAGTTCCGGCTGGTGGCCGCACAGACCAATGGTGAGCCAGCCCTGCTCATCAAAGGTACCGGGCATATCCATGACGCGGCGCATGGCCGCCGTCAGCGCACAGCGCACCTGGGCCGGTGAGACGCTAACCGGCAATTCCTGTCTGAGAGCGATCTGGGCCAGCAGATGAAAGACGCCCAGGCGATAGCTCAACGAGCGCCCGACCACGGGAAATGTGCCCTCCGGCGAAATCATGCGCTCCAGCAGAACAGCATAGCGCTGCGCTCGCTGTAAAATAGATCCGCGCAAATGTTCCCAATCGGGGTAGTACAAGCCCATGGTGGTGATGATATCGATCAGCATGGGATGGATGACAAAGCTGTTGTAATAGTCAAAGTGCAGGTCCGGTCCATCGCCATACAGACCATCGCCCAGGTACCACTGCTCATGCTGCTTCAAGGCATAGTCGATGCGCATGGGGTCCCATGGCACCTGGCCAAAGCGGTAGAGCGCGGTTTCGATAAGCGCGGAAAAGAGCAGCCAGTTATTCGAGAACGGCTTTTGCTTGCGCGTCAGCAGCAGCGCGTCCAAAATATTCCCCTGCACGCGTGCATCGAGCATGGCCCACAACTCGATAGGCGCCCGCAGCAGGGCATGCGCGAGAAAAGCCGCGTCAACGACGGGCTGAAAAGAGAAAGAAAAATTACAGTAATCCGGCGAAGCTGGATCAGTGGCCGCATCCAGCGCCTGGCGTGCCAGCGCCGCGTAGCGCTGGCGTGCCTCTTCTTCCTGAGCATCCAGCGCCGTGCGTTCCAGCCAGGGGGCCATCCCGGCCAGCAAGCGTCCCAGCGCCTCCAGGTGGGCAAACTGCTCGCGATGGCTGCCGTTCGACTCCACCGGCATAGTCGCTCGTAAACGCCGTTCAGCGCACGCCGTCAGCACCGGTTCCGCCATGCGACTCAACGTCTTCACCCAGTATGCGCGATCTTGTCGTCCAGGGTCCATGCGCGCGGCACTCCTTCGTACTCGCCTTAATTCAAAAACGCTTGACATCTTTGGCTTTCTTCCGTAGAATCCCCCAGGTCTGAGCAGTCTGGCCGGGACAGCATCTCGATCCGCTTGAGAATACTGCCGTGAATTCAACCACCACAGGCATACTCCATTCATCTGCCGCCAGAGCACACCGCACAACCCGGAGCACACAACAACAATGACAGACCCCTTCCTCTTCTCCTCCCACGATTTTATTTAACGTTTGAATAAAATTACTATAAAGTCCCCATGCCTGCTTTGTCAAGTGCCAAACTCGAAAATCTCTCCCTCTTTTCAGAATCTTTGCCCATACGCGCATTATTTCTCGTCCTCTCTGCTCATTCGCGCACAATCCCTCCCCTCAATTACTCGTGATACTTCTTTATCACGAAAAAGAAAGATGGCCGCTTCAGCGGGCCTTTCTGCGGTGATACAGGTAATGGCGGTTCGGTGCTTCGTTGGGCGGGAAAATGAGGGGAACAGGGTTGGGGGGCGCACTTGACAAAACGCAAGCTGGCTTTTATGATTTGTTTTATTCAGCAGGTAAAAGAAAGGGGCGAGAAAGAGGGAGTATGGAGCAGGAGAGCATTGTAGTTGAGCACAGGGGGACGCGCGATACCAATCTCAATCGTTTGCTCAACCTGATTCGTCTGAAGGCGCCGGTTTCGCGTCCTGAGCTGGCTGTGGCGTCGGGCTTGAGTCCGGCGACGGTGCTGGCCCTGACCAATGAGCTGAA
>DASZXF010000516.1:0-9132 GCA_035546055.1 Ktedonobacteraceae bacterium | reverse complement strand
TTGGAGCCGCGCACTCAGGATTCGCTGGTGACTGATCCGTTGCCGGGCGTGGCTTTATTGCCGGGATTTGTGAATGCGCATAGCCATGTTTTTCAGCGTGCTCTGCGTGGCCATACGCATCGTCCGCTTTCCAGGCAGGATACCTTCTGGACCTGGCGGCGGGCGATGTATGCGCAGGCGGCGCAGCTCGATCCTGAGCGGCTCTATGCCAGCGCTGTGCGCACGTATCGCGAAATGCTGGCAGCCGGGTATACGACGGTGGGCGAGTTTCATTATCTTCATCACCAGCCTGATGGTCGTCCCTATGCCAAGGCCAATGCGATGTCCGAGGCTGTGCTTGAAGCGGGACGCGCTACCGGGATGCGCGTGGTATTGTTGATGACGGCATATGCGCAGAGCGGCTTTGGCCAGCCGCCAGAAGAAGGGCAGTTGCGCTTTTGCGATGCCTCACTTGAGAGCTATCTTGAGCGCGTTGAGAGGCTGCGCGTGGCGGGTGTGCCAATAGGAGTGGCACCCCATTCGGTACGGGCCGTGCCAGAGGACTGGTTGCGTGCGATTGCCGAGTATAGTCGCGCGCATCAGTTGCCGCTGCATGTACACGCCGATGAGCAGCGCGCGGAAATCGAGCAGGCTCAGGCGGCCTGCGGCTGTACTCCCATTGAATTGCTGGAGCGCTGCGGCGCCCTGTCTGAGCGGACCACGGTCATTCACGCTACCCATGCCAGCGCGCGCGAGATAGAGCTGCTGGCCAGTGCTGGCAGTACAGTCTGCGTGTGTCCCACCACCGAGGGCGATCTTGGCGACGGCATCGCTCCATACGCCGAACTGCTGGCCGCTGGCGTGCCTCTGGCCATCGGGGCCGATAGCAATACACGCCTGGACCCCCTGGAGGAGCTGCGTTGGGCCGAATATAGCGCGCGTATGCGCTACCAGCGTCGGCGCGTGTTGATCGGCGGAGAACTGGACTCGCCCGGACCTTTCCTGCTGGCCAGCGGTACTGTAGCAGGCGCTCGTGCTCTCGGCCTGGCTGGCGGCGAAGTGAGCGCGGGTCAGCCGGCGGATCTGGTGGCGCTCAATCTCAACCATCCCTCGCTGGCAGGCTGGACCGGCGCTGATCTGCTGGATGTCCTCTTCTTTGGCGCCTCAGCCGATGTCTTCGTTGGTACCTGGGTTCAGGGGCGTAAAGCCAGCCTGTGAGCCTGTTCCCGGTCTTTCTTGTCTGCGCTGGCTCGCGCCATGTGGACACGGTGATTCCCATCTCGAAAAAACGGGGTGAATGATCTCTCCTTCAGGGACGCTCGGCGCAAAGATCGTTCATCTTATCGGTTACAGAGAGAAAATCTTTGCGGTATAATTGCAGCAGATGCAGAGAATGCGTCCACGGGATAGGAGAAGTCTACTTTGAGACAACGCGAGCCGCACAGCGCTCTCCAGGCGGGATTACAGTTTGTTTGCTGTCTGCTGCTGGGAAGTGTGCTGCTCGGCTGGTTGGCGCCGGGTCTGGCCCGCGCGGATGGGGGCGCTCCCAATCTCGCTTATGTGGCCGGCGCGGGTCAGGGCGTGGGACTGGTGGACATCGCCCAGAGGAGCATGGCGCGTACATTCGCCGTCACCGGTCGCCCGAATATGGTGCTGTTGAGCCCCGATGGCAGCCTGCTCTATGTCACCCGTCCAGAGGCCGGGAGCGTGGTGGCCCTGGCGGCGAAAACAGGCCAGACGATCTGTAGCGCCTCTTTTCCCGGCCAGCCAGCGCTGCTGGCTTTGAGCGCGGACGCGGCTGTTCTCTATGTCGCCGGGCTGAACGAAACGGCGCTGCTGGCTTTGAACGCGCGGACCTGCGCGCTGGAGCACTCTTTTCAGGCGCCCGAGCCGGTTCACTGGCTGGCCGCTACCCTGTCGAATGTCTCCAGTGGCGATCCCCAGACCCAGCTCTGGTTGGCCGGGACAGATGCGGTGAGCATTTTGGACGATCAGGGCACGCAACTGGACCGCATTATTATCCCCGGCGGGCCGCAGTATCTCTGTGTGCCGGGCTCGTTGACCGCTTATGTCGCCACGCGGCAGGGCAGTGTGGTGGCAGTTGATATGCTGACCCACCGTGTGATAACAACCCTGCTCAGCGGCGGAGTCTTCGGCTCGATGGATTATAACGCGGTGACTGGCGAAATCTATGTGCCGGATCAGCGCTTGCAGCGCATAGACGTGCTGACTCCTGTGCTGGCCGACATGGCCCTCACCCCGCGCGAACCAGCCTATACCCTGCCGATGCCCGGCACTCCGCAGGCGATTGCGATTACCAATGATGGACAACTCGGGCTGGTAGCGCTGACTAACGGCCAGGTCGTCATGCTGGATCTGCCCGCGAAAAGCACCCTCAAAACCGTTTTCGTGGGTGGCAATCCACGCTTTATCATTACCGGAGCCTATCCGCCCGCGACCGTTCCCCAGCCGATCTCCTCGGCGGCGTTTCCTCTGCTTCCGGTCCTGGCTGGCCTGGCCGTGGCGATAGTGGCGGCGGCAGGAGTCTTTTTCTGGCTCATCCGGCGCAGGAAAAAACGCGTTTTTCTGGCGCGAAGCGGGTGAAGACAGGCCCGCAACCTTGAGCCATGGTAATACGCAAAGATATGTGTGAAATGCTCTATTGACAACCATCACAACGTACTGAATAATGAAAGCGGATTTTTTGAGCGACTTTTTGTGATAAGAACACTGATGGAAAATGGAGATGAAAGATGCCTGTCAGCGCAGGCATGGAGCGGCTGAATCTATAGCAAAGAAATGCTGGTCCTGGGCGTTCTATTCATTGGAGTATCCTCATTGCGGTAGTTTTGAGCGCATTGAGATGTTGCGACAACCAGACTGCGTTTGCCCTGGACCAGAGGATAGTGGGAAAGTTGTTGCAGAAAGTCCTTGGAGGAGAGCAAGTGGCAACCAGACCGCTCCTGCCCTGAACAAGGATAGGTGGAGAAACCAGAAACGTCACGTGTTTTTGCCCTGAGAGGACCGGTGCGAGGATTTTGCTTCTTTGTTTGAAGAACCCAGAGAGGGAGGCGCGCAGCCATGAGCACAAATCCAGGTTATACGGGAAGATATGAGCTGCAAGAGCTGCTCGGCCAGGGTGGTATGGCCGAAGTTTGGAAGGCTTTTGATACACAGACGCGTCAGTACGTGGCCATTAAGTTCCTGCATGCCAGTTTGCGAGCTGACCCTGATTTCGCGAATCGTTTTCAGCGCGAAGCACAGATCATTGCCTCGTTACGGCATCCAAATATTGTGCAGTACCAGGATTTTTTTATTTCTCAGCCCCCTGGCACAGGCAATACCACGGCCAGCATCGTCATGGACTACGTGGATGGAGGTACGCTCAGCGATTATATCCACACCACTTCGCGTCAGGGCAAGTTTTTGCCGGTGCCCGAAGTCATCAACCTCATCTCATCCATCAGCGCGGCGCTTGATTACGCGCATCAACATGGCGTGGTGCATGGCCAGCTCAAGCCGGCGAATATTTTACTGGACCGGCGCAACACTGCCCGTAATGCCATGGGCGAGCCGATTGTCACCGATTTTGGCATGGTCAGGCTGCTGGCCACGACCGCCGGCCATACCAGCGGCTGGTGGCTGGGAACTCCGCTGTATACTTCACCCGAACAGATTTCGGGCCAGCCGGGGGACGCACGCAGCGATGTCTACGCGCTGGGCATCATGCTCTATGAAATCTGCACCGGCACTCCCCCTTTTCCTGGGAACAACCCGGCCACGATCATGATGCAGCATTTAAACACTATTCCAGCCTCACCCGCGCTGATCA
Organism: Ktedonobacteraceae bacterium; assembly: GCA_035546055.1. Lineage (GTDB taxonomy): Bacteria > Chloroflexota > Ktedonobacteria > Ktedonobacterales > Ktedonobacteraceae > Paraktedonobacter. The sequence continues at coordinate 5,321 of DASZXF010000516.1, read as the reverse complement.
ACCCGGCTATTCCGCCCGCGCTGGTGACGATCATCATGCGCAGCATTGCCAAAGATCCCGCCCTGCGCTTTCCCAGTATCGCGGCCCTGATGACGGATCTGCTGCAAGCTGGCGGACAGGCTGGCGTCAGTATCTCGCAGCCTGTCGGTAGCAGCCAGGCCGAGATCCCGGCGGAACCCAATCTGCCAACGATTATGGGATCGGAGCATCCTACCTACCTGACGCCCCTTTCGGGAGGGGCATCAGCGCCGGCTTTGCCGGTTTCGGTGCCAGGCCTCAGCAATCCCGGCTATTCGCCCCTGCCAGGGAGCGGATACGCGCCCATCTCTTCTCCCGGCCTGGTGGGTGTGCCCGTTCCTTCCGCTGCCCTGACTCCGCAGGGACAGCCTGCTTCCATGCCCACCGCCTTTGCGCCCGGCCAGGTTTTTTCGACCGGACCAAGCGTACTGCTTTCTCCTCTTTCTCCAGTTTTGCCGCCCCCACAGGAGCCACCCCATAGCAAAAGCAGGCGGCGCGGTCTGTGGATCGCCCTCTCTGTTCTGCTGGTCGTGCTGGTCCTCGGCGGCGGTCTTGGCGCGTATGCGCTCGCGAATCGTGCGAGCGGCTCATCCGGTGCTGTTTCCTCCATCGTCGGCCACGCCTATTTTGTCAGCAGCGGACTATTGAGCGCCAATCCCGACGCGGCCACCGTGCAGGGGATTACTGATGAATTGGAAATTCGCCTGGAGAACGTTCCGCCCTTACCGGCGGGCAAAGGGTATTATGGCTGGTTGCTCAACGCGAAAAGTAATCCCTGGCTGCCAATTGCGCTGAGTCCGACGCCTCTGGCGGTGAACAACGGCACACTCACCTTTGCTTATCCGGGTGACGCTCATCATACAGATCTGCTGGCCACCAATAGCCGTTTTGTGATTACCGTGGGTGATATTGCCACGCCGCCGCTGAATCCTGACTCTGCTTCTCTGGCCTATTACGCGGATTTTTCCGAAGTTCAACACCCTTTCGGGACGGAGAAGTTCAGCGTCTACGATCATATTCGTCACCTGCTGGCCAATGATCCGAAAGTCGCGGCGACGGGCCTGACGGGCGGTCTGGACATCTGGCTTTATCGTGATACGCAGAAAATCCTCGAATGGGCCGGGAGCGCCAGGAACGCTGATCGCCCGGATACGCGCAATCTTCCATTCCTGCGCCGCCAGCTCACGCGTATCATTGATTACCTCGACGGGGATACCTACACGCAGTTGCAAAAAGATTTGCCCGGCCAGCCTTTGCTGGTGGACCCGGCCATCGCGAAGATCGGTTTGCTGACCTTTGATACGGTCAGTCAAGATCCGCCCGGCTATCTCTATCATATTGAAAAACACCTGCATGAGGTGAGCATCTTGCCAGAATCGACCTCCTACCAGAGAGCGCTGGCGCTCAAGATAGATCAGGCTTTAAATGCCATCGATGCCTGGGATCATACAATTCGCACAGATGTCCTGACGCTTCTCCAGATGAGCGACGAGCAACTGGCGGGAAGCCAGGCCATCAGTCTGTTGAATGAAGTAGCGACGCTGGCCAATCAGGCCTTTGTGGGCAAGATCGATCCCCAGGGACAGGTGACGGATGGCGTGATTCAGGTTCATTATGCCATCCAGAGCCTGGCAACCTTTGATATTCGAGCCTGTACCACCAGCCACCCTTGTCCGGCGCTGTCATAACGGATGTGTTCTGATCGAGGGGTGTCGGTCTTTCTGTACAGAGCGCCCTGAGACGTTGTTGCAACGGAAAAGAGGAGATGTGATGAGCACAGAACCGCCCAGGAAGCTTGGGAAATATGAGTTACAGGAACGCCTGGGGCGTGGAGGCATGGCCGAGGTATGGAAGGCGCTGGATACACAACTTCAGCGCTATGTGGCGATTAAACTGCTCCATACAAATCTCCAGAGCGATCCTAATTTTGTGTCGCGTTTCCAGCGCGAGGCCCAGGTGATTGCTTCGCTGCATCACCCCAATATTGTCCAGATACACGATTTTCAGGTTGAACAGGCTTCCCCGGAGGCTGACCCGATTTTCTATATGGTCATGGCTTATATCGAGGGGCGGACGCTGGCCGATTATATCGCACGCACCTCGGCGCAGGGAAAGATTCCTTCGCCGCTGGAAGTGGTCAATATTTTTACGTCGATCAGTCTGGCCGTTGACTATGCGCACCAGAAGGGCATGATTCACCGCGATATCAAGCCGGCGAATATTTTGCTGGATCAGCATAATCGCGCGCGCAACCCCATGGGTGAGCCAATCCTGACTGATTTTGGTCTGGCGAAATTGCTGGGTGTGACTGCCGTGACTCTGACGGGTACGCAACTGGGCACACCTCTCTATACCTCGCCGGAGCAGGCGCGCGGCAATCCGGGCAATGAGCGCAGCGATCTGTATTCGCTGGGAGTAATCCTCTATGAGATGGTGACGGGGGTGGCGCCTTTCCGGGGGGATACGCCAACCGCTGTGCTGGCGCAGCATCTCTTTGCCACGCCGACCTCGCCGGTGCTGTTGAATCCCAATATTCCGCCGGCCCTGACCATGGTGATCATGACCGCGCTTTCCAAAGATCCGCAGGCGCGTTACTCGCGCGCGGTCACGATGGCAGCCGCGATTGCCGAGGCGCTCAATGTGCCGGTGCCCGATAGTCTGGGTCAGCTCTCCTTCGTTTCGGATGTGCGCAATATGCCCACCATGGGACTGGGAGGGGTGCAGACGCCCCTGACGCCTGCTGGACAGCCATCTAATCCTGGCAGTCTGGCCGGGCCTGCTTCGGGGGCTGGCGGCGCTTCCCTGGACGCGTCTGACGCCACAACTCAGCGCTCATCGCTGGCTGGCAGCGCTACTCCGCAGGGAGGGCCGGTGCCGGCACCGGTCACGCCCGCGCTCTGGGCGGCGAATCCGCCTTCCTGGTCTGGCACGATGATGGCGCAACAGGGCAGCGCGCCTGTGCCTGCTGTTTCCGGGCCAGTGCCGGTTGCTCATCCTTCTCAGGCGGGCGGCTTGCAGACGCCCCAGGGAGTCTCTGGCCAGATCGCGGCAGTCTCTCCTGTGAGGTCCGGCCCGCCGTCAGGAGCGATCTTCAGTCAGGGCACGCTTCTTCAGACGACCATTCCGCCACAGGAGCAGCCACCTACCATTCCACCGGGCAGGACTCGCGGACGGCGCTGCCTGTTTGTCCTGTTGAGCGTGCTCCTGCTGGTGGCGATCCTGGGCTCAGGCACGGGGGTGTATTTTGCCTTTTTCCACCGTGCGGCTCCGGCTGTCAGCCCTGGCGGCCAGGTCTTCTTTGTCAGCAGCGGACAGTTTAATACAGGCTCCGCTCAGGGCATTGCCGATGAACTGGAATTTTCCCTGCATAATCTGCCCGCTCCTCAAGCAGGGCATGCCTATTACGCCTGGCTGCTGGCGGATAAGCATCCCCAGGCTGAGAGCGTGCCCCTGGAGCCAAAGCCGCTTTTTACCCTGCCGCTGAAGATCGGCCCCCTGCCTTTTAGCCACGGGACGATCAACTATCTCTATGCGGGCACATCTGCTCACGATAATCTGCTTTCCCTCGCCAGTCGTTTGTTGATTACCGAGGAGAGCACCGGTGGTCAGCAGCAGGGGCCATCTGCCAACCAGAACGCCTGGCGTTACTATGCGGAGATCCCGCAGACGCCATACGGCAATCCCTCTTTGAGCGCCCTGGATCACATTCGCCACCTTTTTTATAAGGAGACAAAAGTGGCGGTGCTGGGTCTGCCGGGTGGCCTGGATGTCTGGCTTTTCAGAAATACCGAGACCGTCCTGGAAGAGGCAATCAGCGCCCGCGATGATTATAGCGCGACCAATGTCAATGTACCGCTGATTAGCGGTCTGTTTCGTAACATGCTGACATACCTGGACGGTTCGCCGAATGTGGGACTGGATGTACCGGGAGGAGTGGGCAATGCCGATCCAGCTTCCCGCGTGGCCCTGCTTTCCGTCACGCCTGTTCAGCAGCAGGGCACAGACCTGGACAACAATCCGCCCGGCTATGTCGATCATATGGCCCTGCACCTCAATGGCGTTGCGCAGGCGCCCGATGCCACACCAGCTATGCGTGCCCTTTGTACTCAGATGATTGAGGCCTTGAATAATGCCAAAGCCTGGTTGCAGCAGGTGCGCACCTACGCGAAGCAACTGGTGGGTATGAACGCGGCTCAGCTTGAGCAGCCTTCGACGCTGGCCCTGCTGGACAACATGTTGCAGTACGCCACCTTTGCCTATGCAGGCCGGCTTGAGCCCAAGAGCAATCAGGTGGTGCCGGGTGTGGTTCAGGTTCATTACGACGTTCAGAGGCTTGCCACCCTGACCGTCAGCGACAATCTTCCGTCAAGTCTTTAGATGGAAAAGGCAGACAGATAAAGAAAGCGCTTTGTCCATACCGCTTTGGCATGGATCAAGCGCTCTCCTGCGCAGGCAGGAATTGCGATATACTCAGCATAAAGGAAAACAGCGCGCATGGAGCAACAACAGGCAGACGGTCATGGTGGGCCTGGTCGGTATGAATTAATAGAACGGCTGGGTCATGGAGGGATGGGCGAGGTCTGGAAGGCTCGTGATACTCAGTTGCAGCGCTATGTAGCGCTCAAGTTTTTGCAGTCCGAGTTACAGGATGATCCCGACTTTGCCGCGTATTTTATGCGCGAGGCGCGTCTGATCGCCGCCTTGCGCCATCCCAATATTGTGCAGATTCACGACTTCCAGCCGGGCAGTACCCAGGGGCAGCGCGCGCGGGCCTATATGGTGATGGACTACATCGAGGGGGGAACGCTGGCCGATGTGCTCAATGAAACCGTCAGGCGCGGTGTTTTCTGGCCAGCCAATGAGATCATCGATCTGTTTACCGCGATCAGCCTGGCTCTCGACTACGCGCACGCACAGGGCATGATTCACCGCGACATCAAGCCTGCCAATATCCTGCTAGATCGGACGCTGGCAGCGGGTCGCAGACCGGGTACGCCTGTGCTGACCGATTTTGGCATTGCGCGCTGGCAGGGCAGCGGCTCGACCCTGACCGGCTTCATTGGTACGCCGCTGTACATCTCGCCCGAACAGGCTCAGAGTGCTCCAGTGGACGCGCGCTCGGACCTCTACTCTCTGGGCATTGTGCTGTATGAAGTGCTGACCGGCAGGACGCCTTTTCAGGGCAATAATCCGCTGGCTGTGATGTTACAGCATGTTGAACAGCAGCCGCCACAGCCGGCATCGATCAATCCCTTCATCACGCCCGCGCTCTCAGCAGTCATTCTCAAGAGCATTGCCAAAGA
>DASZXF010000515.1:0-7887 GCA_035546055.1 Ktedonobacteraceae bacterium | reverse complement strand
GCCACCAGCCTCGCTGCCCGCGCCAGCGGTGGCCAGGTGCAGGTCAGTCCCGCCAGCCTCGTCAGCGCCAGCGCCAGCGATGGGACACGCAAGGGCGGCTCACTGCTCAAAGAGGAACGGGCGCATTACGAAACCGGCTTCGCCATCGAGCGCGCCCCGCGCGTCATCCTCTCCGTCTGCCTCACCTGCTTTGGCAGCGCCGTCAAAATCGCCGAACTGCTGATCGAGCACCTGCCGGGCCTGGAAGAGCAGGGCGTCGAAATCATCTGCATGGACATCAGCCTCTCCAGCAAAACCGAGGCCGACATCCAGCGCCAGGTTGGCAACCGCCAGGTCGTCGCCGTCGTGGGCACCATCAATCCTCACCTGGAGGATTATCCCTTCATCGCCCTCACCGACTTTCTCTTTAGCGATGGCGTTGCCCGTTTACGTACCCTGCTTGGTAGCACACTTATTGACCCGGCTCTGCTACATCCCACCGCCCACGATCAAGAATCTGTGTCGGGAGGGCGTGTCAGCGCCACCATCGCCACTATTGCCCCCAATCCCACCCTGGGCAGGCGTAGCGATTTAATGCAAGAAATCTCATTTACCCTCAGCCAGCGTCTGCTGTTCCTCAATCCCACACGCATCATGCCGCTGATTGAGCGCATGATCGAGCTCATCGAAGTTGAAGTTGGGGAAACCTTTGAAATCGATGTCCTGGCAGGCCTCGTGCTACACCTGGCCTGTGTGCTGGAGCGTGATACCCAGCCGCGCGGTATGCTCGTCAGCGAAACTGTGCGCCAGCAGGTAGAGCAGCTTTTTCCGCGTGAATTGAGCATCTGCCGGCAGGCTCTGCACATTCTCAGCACACAAATCGCCCGCACCCTGCCCGACGAAGAAGCATATAATATAGTTGGGATTCTTAGACAGGTCGATATTTTTGTCGTCGATGGAGAGTAAATGGAGCCGGTTTCACGCCAGAAAGCCGGTGTGTGTCAAGCTATCAACGAAAAGCAGCCCGCCTTTCTGCGTCTCAGCGTCTATCTGTGCGTCTATGTGTGCTATGTGTGCTACACACATTTTGGCATCATTCTTGCTCTAACATAGAGTGTACCCAACGGGTTTCGATCAAAGGGGAGAAAGGAACACACATTTCGCTCTGTGTAGCGGAGCCTGTGGGGGGAGTAACTGAGTAATATGGTACGGGTCATAATTGTTTGCAGTTGGGGAATGTCTACTAGCTTGCTGGTGGATAGTTTGATAGCGGCAGCCGAGGCGGTTCATATTGAGTTGCAGGTTGAGGCGTTAAGTGCGGGTGAATATGCAGCTCGGGTGGAAGAGTGTGAAGTTGTCTTGATCGCGCCCCAGATCCGCCATCTGCGGAAGAGCATAGAGAAGCTCGCAACCTCGCTGGGGAAGCCGGTTGCGCTGATCGAGCCATTTTATTATGCGACGATGAATGGGCAGGCTGTGCTGGAGCAGGTGTTGCTGCTGGTAGCCAGTATGCAGGAAGGTGAAGAGGACATATGAGCGGCGGAATCATTGAACGTAGCGCTGATTGGTTTGAGCGCTACTGTGTGCCGCCTTTGAGCGTGATTGCCAGCAATGTCTATTTGCAGGCGATCCGCGATGCCTTTATCATTTTTACTTTGCCGCTGGTGCTGGCTGGAAGCATCTTTCTGATTATCGCCAATCCGCCGGTACCCTGGCTCAAGGATGTGATTGATCCGTATAAGAGCGCGATTCTCGTGCCCTACGATCTTTCTTTCGGCCTGATGGCGATTTTTCTCGCCTTCGGGGTGGCGTATAGTCTGGCTCAATATCGGCGAACCGAGCCGGTGCAGCCGGGTATTCTGGCCATCTCGCTCTTTCTCATCGCGACGGTGCCGGTCAACCAACTGGAGCAGATGACGGTTGGTAGTCTGCTGCCGTACCTGGGCGGTGAGGGTCTGCTGGTCGCCATCCTGGTTGGTATTCTCTCGACCGAGGTCATGCGCCTCTTTCGGGGCTCGCGTTTCTCGATCAGGCTGCCGAAGACCGTGCCCTCGAACGTCAAACGCGCTTTCGAGGCTCTGGTCCCGGCTCTGCTCTTGATTACGCTGGTCTGGCTGCTGGAGTGGTTTATCAGCAGTTATACCTTTATTGATCCTGCGACAAAACAACGAACGGCTTATACCGTACCGATTCTGTTGATGCGTGTCTTCGAGCCACTGGTGCTGGTGCAGGATAGTTATCCAGCCGCGCTGCTGGAGATTGTCCTGATGATGTTGCTCTGGTCAGTGGGCATTCACGGCATGAATGTGGTCATGGCCATGGCGCTGCCATTCTGGCTGACCACCATCACCGCGAACGCGGCGTCGGCGCATCCCAGTGGGATTGTCACGGAACCGTTCTTCCATATTTTCACCCATCTGGGGGGGTCTGGAGCGACCTGGCCGCTGGTCATCTATATGTTGCGTTCGCGCTCATCGCAGTTGCGAACAGTGGGCAAAGTGGCGCTGGGGCCGGCGATCTTTAACATTAACGAACCGGTGACATTTGGGGTGCCGATGGCCCTCAATCCGTTGATGATGATTCCGTTTATTCTGGTTCCTATGATCATCGTCACCATCAACTACCTGGCTTTCGCGCTGGGGTTGGTGCATGTTCCGGTTGTCATGCAGCCATTTACCGTGCCAGTTGGGATTAGCGGGTTTATCGCCAGTGGCGGCGACTTCCGTGGAATCGTGCTACAGGCGATAAACCTGGCTATCTCGGCACTTCTTTATTATCCTTTCTTCAAAGCCTGGGAACGCATTCTCGTCGCTCGCGAAGAGGCTGCGGCCCAGCAAGAAGAGAACCGCTCGACGGTTCAGGCAGAGATGCGCATCCGCGCGACTGCCAAAAAGGTCACACTTTGAGGTTGTTGAAAGGAGGAAGCAACAGTGCTCCTGGAGTTGCTTTTCGGGGGCGAAGGTCGAAAGAGGTCCGGTTTCTTTTTACAATGGCGTATCCCGTGGTTTATCTCGGCTCTCTTTAGAAACAATACTTGTTTGGAAGCTCGCTTTCTCTGTGACGGATTTCCGGGTTCAGGAAACACAAGAAGGCGAAATGTGAAAGGACACACCACTCATGAAACTATTTGGTCGCGCAAGCCACAAAATGCTTTTGACGGCTTGCTCTGTAATCCTGGCGCTGACGCTGGTTGCCTGCGGTAGCGCCAACGGCGGCGGCACTGGCAGCTCCAGCACGCCGACAGGCCCGAGCAATGGCAAGGGCTGCAAAAAGGTCGGCGTCCTCCTGCCCGAAACGGCGACTTCTGCCCGTTGGGATAACAATGACCGACCCCTGCTCCAGCAGGGCATTCCCGCTGCTCTGCCGGGCGCGACGGTTGACTACAACAACGCCGAAGGCAATGCTGACACCCAGTTGAGCCAGGCTGAGGCCGACCTGACCAAGGGCGACTGTATCCTGGTCGTGGGCGCGGTGGACAGCGTGGCGGCTGCGCAGATCGTCGCCAAGGCGAAGGCGCAGGGCGTGCCGGTGATCGCGTATGACCGCCTGATCCAGTCCAAAGATCTGGCCTACTACGTTTCGTTCGACAACGTGGCCGTTGGTAAGATCCAGGGTCAGTACATCTCCGATCACTACAAAGATTATGTGACCAGCGGTCATATCAACACCGTGATGATTAACGGCGCTCAGACCGACAACAACGCGCTGCTGTTCTACCAGGGCGCGACTTCGGTTCTCCAGCCTCTCTTCGACGCCGGTAGCCTCAAAAAGGTGTACGACCAGTATACTCCCGGCTGGGACAATCCGACCGCTCAGACCGAGATGGAAGGCGCGTTGACCGCCAATAAGAACGATATCCAGATCGCGTATGTCGCCAACGATGGTATGGCTAACTCCGTGATCGCCGCTCTGAAGGCTGTCAAACTGAATGGCAAAGTGCTGGTGACTGGCCAGGACGCGACCGTGGCTGGTATCCAGAACATCCTGACTGGCGACCAGATGATGACCGTTGAGAAGAACTTCGCCCTGGAGGCGAAAGGTACGGCGGATCTCGTGGCTGCGATTAGCAACGGCACAGATACCTCCTCTCTGACCAACGGCGCGACCACCAAGACCTCCGATGGCGCCGAGATTCCTTCGGTGCTGGAGACTCCGCAGGCCATTGACCACACCAACTTCCAGCAGGTTGTGACCGACAAAGTGGCGAGCGCCGCTGACATCTGCAAAGGCCTGCCGAAGGACGCGAAGTACCTCCCCGCTGGCTTCTGCCAATAGTTGGAGCAGGTGTTGGGTGCAGGCAGAAGGAACGTCCTGGTCAAACGGGAGCCATGGCCGTCCTTCTCCTGAACAACACGCCGGCTTTATCCGCGCCACTATGCATGGCGGCGCGGATAAAGCCTCCATCTCTGATGCGCATCGCGTGTATATATGACCTGTGTATCCTACTCGTTTTTCTACATCTCCCTGAAAAATCTAAACTTATAGTGGTCGGTCAAGGTACGAACGAAAGGCAAGAAAAGCGGGAATGCAGAGGGCGACAGCCCTTTGCCGGGGCGCGGGGTGTACCCGCCTTTCCCTCTTCCCCGCCGCAGGCGGCGCACCTTTCGGATGGAGTTTGACGGAGTACTCGTTGCTTCAAGAGTGTTCTGACTCTTCTGGATCAGGTCAGGTTTCCATTTTTCTTGGATAGAGATGGTATACTTATCGGTACCGCTTTGTTTGTTTTACTGTGTCTCAACATGCATTTTCTTGAGGGAGGGCCATATGGCCGATGAAAGCATCCCTTCGGTGAATAAAAGTCCTTCTCCCCGAATTGACGCGGGCGTGCCGGCTTTGAGTTTGCGCGGCGTCTCAAAAAGCTTCGGGGCGGTCAGGGCTTTAACCGATGTAGATTTTGAAGTCTATCCTGGTGAGGTGGTGGGGCTGGTGGGCGATAACGGCGCGGGCAAGTCAACCTTGATTAAAGTCATCGCGGGCGTTGGACCGGCTGACTCGGGCGAAATTGCCGTAGATGGCCAGCCAGTGCGTATTTCCAGTCCCCAGGTGGCGACCAGTCTGGGCATCGAAACAGTCTATCAAGACCTGGCTCTTTGCGATAATCTGGATGTCGTGTCAAACTTATTTCTTGGTCGTGAGGAACTCTCGTTTCTGCGTGCTCTGGACGAGGCGGAGATGGAGTACCGCACCCTGGCGGTTTTGCGCACGCTTGATGTGAAATTGCCCTCAGCTCGTACCCCGGTGGCTTCGCTTTCCGGTGGTCAGCGCCAGTCTATCGCGGTGGCCAAGTGTATTCTGCGCCAGGCCAAAGTGGTGCTGCTGGACGAGCCGACGGCAGCTCTGGGGGTAGCGCAGACCAAACAGGTGCTGGCGCTTATCCGCCGCTTGCGTGAGCAGGGTCTGGCGGTGGTGGTCATCTCCCATAACCTGGCGGATGTCTTTGAGGTGGTGGATCGCGTGGTTGTATTGCGCCTGGGCCGGCGTGTGGGTACCTTTAGTATTAAGAATACGACCCCTGAGCAGATTATTGCCTCCATCACGGGTGCTGAATTCGGTTCCCTGTTGAGTTCGGAGGAGGACAACGGGAACGGATATCAGGGAGGAAAGTAAGCGATGAGTGACATGCAAGAGAAAGAAACGGCAGCGGTCGCGACTGAAGACCCCTCAAGTGTGGCGGCGGCGGTTGAACGACCAGAGTATACCCGGCGGCGTACTTTCGGTGAACTGCTGCGCGGCGATCTGGGCTTTATTCCAGTGCTGATCACGCTGATTCTGGTGGTGCTGTATTTTGAGGTCACTACCAATGGATTGTTCCTGACGGCGCGTAACCTCTCGTTCCTGGCTCAACAGATGGCCGAGACGGGCATTGTGGGCCTGGGTTCGATTATGGTGCTGCTGCTGGGCGAAATCGATCTCTCGGTGGCGGCGGTGGCGCAGTTGTGCGCTGTTGTCATGGCGGTGTGCTCAGAACGCCTGGGGATGCCTGCTGTTGCCGCGATTCCTGTGGCCCTGCTCGCGGGCGCTATCATCGGTTTGATTAATGGCATCCTGGTCGCGGTTGTGCGCGTTCCATCCTTCATTGTGACGCTGGCTGGTTCGATTGCGTATTCTGGCCTGCTTCTCTTCCTGATGTTTGGGCAGAGCACCCTGATTGTCCGTAATGATTTTATTGTTGCTATCGCCGGCTCTCCCCTGAGTTTCTTCCCTGATTACCTGGGTGTGGGTCTGCCCATCCTGGCGGTGCTGCTTTATGCTGTAGGCCTGCTGTATATGTATACGAGGCGCCGCCGTCTGGGTCTGCGCACTCAGCCGTTGGGACGCGTGATTTTGCAAATCGCCATTGTGGCTGTGCTGGTGATCGCGGCAGTGGCGGCCTTTGAGAGCTATAATGGCGTTCCGTATTCGACCGCGCTGCTCTTTGGTCTGATCCTCCTCTTCTGGGTGTTGATGACCAAAACGCGCTTTGGCCGGCATGTCTACGCGACCGGCGGCAATTCAGAAGCTGCCCGGCGCGCGGGTATCAATGTGGTGGGTATCCGTATCGCGGTGTTTACCCTCTGCTCTCTGCTGGCGGCGGTCGCCGGGGTGGTCCAGGCATCGCGCAATACCGCTGTCTATAGCGCGGTCAGCCCCGTCCTCCTGCTGGAGGCTATCGGCGCGGCGGTCATCGGCGGTGTGAGCCTCTTCGGTGGACGCGGTTCTGTCTGGGCTATCGTGCTCGGCGTGCTGATTATCCAGTCGCTTGACAATGGTCTGACTCTGCAAAGCCAGAGCGCGGCCATTCAAGAGATGGTGGAGGGCGCTGTGCTGATCCTGGCGGTGATCAGTGATGCACTGATCCGCCGGGCGCAAGCTCGCTCCCACTCTGGACGCTAGACTTCTCCTGTTCTTTTCTTCCATCCTGTCTGCTCGCGCTCCCCGGCCAGGGGTGAGCACGAGCGAGCAGGATGGCAACAAACCAGCACGCCGGCTGGTGCCCCATGCGGGAAGCTTTCCCACCCTTGCAACATGACCCTGACTCGGCGGTGATAGCCAGTTTCCCTCTTTGCTCCCCTTCCTCTTCTTCGCGGCTTAACGCGTGCGTATTTCTTCCAGAAGCGTTTTCAGCAGATCGGGCCGGTTGGTAAAGAGGCCGTCCGCGCCCAGGGCCAGGAGTTCGCGCATCTCGGCGGGATCGTCGATGGTCCAGTAATAGACCTCCATGCCCAGGCGGTGCGCGCCTTCGATCAGACGACGGTCTTTGAGATTGAAGCCGCTGCTGTGCGTGGGAATCTCCAGTACCTGCGATTTGCGGCGATAGAAAGCGGGCAGACGCAACTTATGCGCGAGGACAAATTGCGTGATCTCTGCGCTGCCCGCGCCCATCACGACCTGTCCCCCGGCCAGGCGGTTGAAGCGGTTGACAATGCCTTGCTGAAACGAGGCCACAATCACGCGCTTTTCCATCTGATAGGCCTGAATAAGTTCCCAGAGCTTCTGTTCAATCTGCGAAGGTCCATGCTTCGGGTAGGTATCTTTAATCTCGAAATGCAGGTAATACTTCTGCCCATAGACGCGGAAGAGTTCTTCCAGGGCCAGAATCCTGACTCCCTGGCCGCGATAGCTGAACTGGCCGTCCAGATCTTGAAAATGATAGCCAGCATCCAGCTCTTGCGCCTGCGCGAGCGTCATGGAGTCGATGCGCCCCTGTCCATTGGTAGTACGATCAACGGTAGCGTCGTGCAAGCCAACCAGTTGTCCATCGCTGGTCATATGCACATCGACATCGAAGAAGTCGCTGCCGCCTATCTCGTCGGCGCGGGCAAAGGCGGCCAGGGTATTGGTAGGGGCCAGGTGTTCGCCTCCCTGGTGGGCAAACAGCAACGGCCTCGGCAATTCCGGGAAGACCGGCGCTTGCTTGCGAGAAAAGAG
>DASZXF010000514.1:0-6121 GCA_035546055.1 Ktedonobacteraceae bacterium | reverse complement strand
ATTGGAAGTAAAAGCCAGCTCAGCCGCCGGCACAAACGGGCTTCCCTTTAGACAAACACCCCTACTTTGCATACGTATTCCGCTTCTGACAAAGAGCGAAAAAACAACTCGCTACAAAGAAACGCGCCTATCCAGAAGATAAGCGCGTTTCTTTATGCAAGCATACCTATACTTGAGCGTCAGTGCTGCTGGCTACAGGAGCGGCAGAAGTGGCGGGCAGGCCACAGACGCGGCAAAAGCGTACTCCTGGCGTGTTCGCATGGCCGCAGGGCGCCAGCCAGGTAAACATATCCAGCGCGGCAGGGGCGGCCATGTCAGAGAAAACCGCTGTTTCCTCTGATGAAGCCGCCTTTTCCGCCGGCACCGATGTCTGATCTGGCGAACTGGTCGCGACGGTCCGCTCATCCGTGAGCGCAACTGACTCCTCTTCCGTCGCGGCGGACTCTGGCGCCGGCAGCGACGAGAAAGCCGGCCAGGAAGCGCTGGAAGGCAGTTGCTCCGGCACGAATTGCTCGGAAGCGCTTGCTACAGCGGGTACAGGCTCGTCCGCGCCCGGCTGCGGAGTCTGCACGGCTGGCAGATCGAAGGCCGCGTGCGCACCGGGATCAGGCAGCGCGGACCAGGGCAGATGCTCTGGCAAAGGTTGAGGTGTCCGGGGAATCTGGCCATACGCCGCCCCATATGCCTCTGGCGAAGTATAGTCAGCATAGGCAGCGGCGGCCAGCGGAACCGGCTGCGGCTGAACGCCGGCGTTTCCAGCTATCGGCTGGGCGTTGGGCAGACTCGCGCTGGACCCGGCAACCGGCGGAAAAACCGGTGAGAAGCCGGCTGGCAACTGATACAGACCAGGAGAGTAGAGCGCGGTTCCCGGAGCCACCACCGCCGCGCGCGTGCCCCTGCGCAGAACCACAAAGATCAGCACGCCCAGAGCCACCACCAGCAGGAGAATCAGCAGCGCCACCAGCAGCACACTATTGAGGCCGCTGCCAACGGACGACGGGCTACTCTGCTCTCGCGCCGCCTGTCCCCGCGCGTAATTCAGGTAAGGCAGCAAGCCATCAAAAGCCGGGTACAGGTTGGCGAGATTGCTCAACTCCTGATACGCCTTCTTCCAGTGACCGCTGTCCGACGAGGCATAATCGTTCATCGCCTGTTCCCAGGCCACCTGCTGAGAGCCAGGAGCCATATTGACATTCTTCAGCAAGGCCAGCGCGCTGCTGCTGGCCTGCAAAAAGCTCGTCTGACCATAATCGCCATCGACGCCAGAATAGCCAAAGCTGACAATGCCCACAATATGCCCATGCGCGTCCAGGGCCGGACCACCGCTATCGCCATGCTCCACATTGCCGCCCACCTGGATCACCGGAGAACCGCTATCGCTTGTCTTCAAAGCGCTCACATAAATCTTGTTAATGGACGAGGTCAGCAGATCAGTTGGGGACGAACTGAGGTCGGCCAGGCCGGGATAGCCGATGATCGTCAGATTATCCAGTTCCGCCACGGTACTGGAGTCGTCCAGCTGAATGCTCGGCATATTATCCATGCCGTCCACATGAATAATCGCCACATCGGCAGCAGTAAATGTACTTGCCGCCTCAATGCGATCCACCGCCGCGTGGTCGCTAGCTGGCACACTGTCGAAGCTCCTGGCATTGATCTGCCCCACATAAGACGTGCTCAGATACACCTCGCTCGACGGCTGACCATAGGAAGACATAGAGGGCAGCGAGCCGGACAGAAGCAGACTATAGGCATCATTCGCGGTATACGGCGCGGAAACCTGAAAATGGTCATTAATGTACGCCGCCACATCTTGCGCGGCCAGGCTGTAGAGCCCCTGATCCAACCCATCATGGGGAGGATTCACCACATGATCAGCGGTCAAGACCTCGCCGTGAGCGCTGATGAAAGCGCCGCTGCCACTGATACGCACGGTATACGAACCGCCGTTCTGGGGAAAAGTCGCCGACACAGTTGAGGTAAAGTGAACCGTCAACTGACCGCCAATCGCCGTGATAATGCGCACAATCGCCGGGCGCGCGATATCCACCTGGCGCACCACGGGATCAGCGACATTCCCCCCCGGTGCGCTCAACGCCGCCGCCGAAGCACGCGGCGCCAGGGCAGTCAGACCAATAAAATAGACAAAAACAAATCCAAGGATGAGGAAAACGCGAGGGGATGAGAAAAACCGGCGCCGCCTGGCCGGTGGTTTTTGCGTCAATTGCATTTGCCATAAGCCCCCATACAGAATCTAAGAACAAACACATGAAAAACAGCTATTATACAATAACAAATTCATCTTTGCGGCCAGCCAGCACCGCCGCCTCCCTGGCAGTCCGCCAGCGGACCGCCATTTCGTTATTGTTGTGTTTGTATCTGGCACGATTGAACATCGCACCAGATACAAACACAACAATTATATATCCGGCGAGCGCCGCAGGTGCGAGAAATGCGCTCAGGAAGCAGGCGCAAGGGCATCCCATTCACGGGCCAGCATACTGTACATAACCAGATCGACAAAACGATCATAGAGCCACTGGCCATCGCGTATGATGCCCTCCTGAGTAAAGCCCAGGCGCTCAGGAATAGCCCGGCTACGGACATTGCCGACAGCGCAGAGGATGGTGACGCGATTGAGTTGCAGACTGCGAAACGCGTATTCCAACATGGTGCGGCAAGCTCCGGTCACGATGCCATGTCCCTGAAAAGCCGCGCCCAGCCAGTAACCAATTTCAACCTGCCGATTTGGCCAGTTCACCGTATGAAAACTGATCACCCCGGCCAGTTGATCCTGGTAATGAATGCCCATATCGAAGCCCTCGTTGTCCAGGTAACGTTGGACGGAGCGCGTCACAAAGCGCTGACTATCCTCGACCGTCGTTTCATAGTCCACCCAGGGCAGCCACTCGCGCAGATGGGCCCGATTACCCTCAATCAGAGCAAAGAGCTGCGCGGCATTCTCTTCTCCCAGCAGTCGCAACTCGATCCTGGCAGCAACCGGCAATACGAAGCGAGGTTTTTCCATGTCCATCAGCGGCCTTTCTTATGCGGACCCGGGCGGCAGGCGGCCACGCGTTAGCAGTCAGTGTCACGATACCAGCGCGGGTCGCAGTTTGTGCCAGGCGTGCGGCCTGCGCTGGTTTTGCTGGTGCATGGCAGGTCTATTCATCTCTGTATGGAGCCAAGCCTATCCAATGCGCCTGGTATAATGGCGCTGCAATTCCGAAGCGTACACCTTCCCTACGCTGTTCTTGTGCGCCCGCAGCCAGTCTATCAGATGTGTCGTACCGCCCGGTTCCTGGTGCGAAATCAGCAGATTGGCCATCAGACCAGCGATTTCGTCGCGCGTAATCAGCACGTCTCCGATAAACGGCTCAATCAACCTGGCCAGAGCAAATCCCAAACCAGGGGGAACATGGGTGATTATAACATGCCGGTCCAGTATACTGGCAAGCATACGGACCATTTCATCAAAAGTAAAGATATCTGGTCCTACGGCGTCAAGCACAAGGTTCTCATGGCTCTGCCCGGCCTGGACTACCAGATCAGCCATATCTTCGACGTAAATGGGTTGCAGACGATAGTCCCCCTGGCCAAAGATGGGAAAGAGCGGAAAGCGCCGCAGCAGCCAGGCGATATTATTGATCAGGATATCCTCATCGCCAAAAATCACTGTGGGGCGCACAATGGCGTACTCCAGCCGCGAGCGCCGAATGGCCTGCTCCAGCAAAGCCTTGCCGTGAAAGTAGGGCAGCGGCGACGCTTCGTCGGGATTGGTGATACTCACATGCACAATCCTGCGCACACCCGCCTTCTCAGCGGCCTGCAATAAACTTGACGTATTCTCTACCGCTTTTTCAAATGTCGTCGCACCATGGGCAAAGCGCACCCAGTAGGTATTATAGAGCGTCGTCGCCCCCTCCAGGCTTTTCGCCAGCTTCTCCGGCTGCCCAAAATGGAAAGGATGCACCTCCACCTGAGCACCAAAGGGATTGGGATTATCTGGATGCCCGGTCAGTGTCCGCACCTGTTTCCCCATCTCCAGCAATCTGCGCGTAATATATTTTCCTGTGTAGCTAAAAGCACCTGTTATCACATTGATTTCGTTCTCTGGCATAGTCATCCTTTCCCGTAGCAGCGTATAAAACATACCCACAAAAATCATACGCCCGGCAACCAGATCGACCGGCCCATCTCCAATAACGTGAGCTAACTCATGAAAAAGCTACTTGACTTTCGTGGGGGAGTCGGGTACCATTTATCTTATGAGCACAAGAATAGCCTGCCGGGAGGCGCAGGGCAGAACGACCGCGCTCCCGCGTGACGGTTTTCAATACAAGCACATCGCGCATGTGCTCGCCGCATAAGCCTGGCACATTTGCTTATGCGGCGGAAAGTGGTGCCGATGCCTGAGCTATCCTGACGGGAGAGTTCACAGACCGCATTTTTGGTTCTGTGAGCGTGTGATCTTCACAACGCGTACCTCTCTAACTGGCGCGGGATTATAAGGCTGTCTCTCCTCTTTCCCCTCTGCTTGCTCATCTCATCTGTTGCTATGCTCCCCTGCATGGGCTGATTGTCGCCAGGTTCCTCGCGCTTTTTTCCTTTCCCTCTGTACCGATCTTTAAGTACGCTTTGTGCGAGAAAGTTCCTGGTTTTGTATGAGTGATTTCGTGGTTGAGCAAGCTGAAGGCGCGCAACCGGGGGCGGCAGCTCCCTGGCGGCGCTGGTCGCGCGCCTTTGATTACCACAATGCTCTGACCTGCACAGCTTTTACCAATGCTATCTGGATAGTTTACCTGGCCGGGCATGGCTACAGTCCGCTGGCCCTGGGTCTGCTGGAAATGCTGTTTCACGTGGCCAAGTTTGCCACAGAGGTACCCACGGGCATTTTCGCTGATATGCTCGGCAGGCGCAAAAGCCTGATTGTCTACAGCGCCCTGCTGGCGTTTGAGCAGTTGCTTTTCCTGTGGCCCACGCCTCCGCTGATCATTCTGAGCTTCGCGCTGTCCGGCACAGCCTACGCCTTTCGCGGCGGTTCCAGCGAGGCCATTCTCTGGCAGATCGCCGGGCACGCCGAGCCTGAGCAGCAAGCCCGGCGCTATAGTCGCCTGGTGAGCAGAATGTATCTGGTGGCATTGATCGGTGAAATCGCCGGCACGGCCAGCGGCGGTCTGCTTGGCAATCTGCTAACCATCCTGCCCTTTATTCTGCGCGGACTCTTCACGCTGGTCGGCATCATTCCGCTGTTCTTTTTGCCAGAACAGAAAATCGCCGCGCATGAACGCACCAGCCCGCTGCGTCATCTGGGTCGGAGCGTGCGGGCGGTCTGGCGCTCGCCTGCCCTGGTTGGCCTGCTGCTCATCTCAGGTCTGGTCGACAGCTGCTGGCAAACCATCTACTACTTTTATCAGCTCTATCTGCACGGCCTGGGTCTTTCCGTGGCCCTGATCGGCGTGGTGGTCGCGGCCAGTACCGCGACAAATTTCGCCTTCACCGCCCTGACGCCGCGCATCATGCGCTGGCTCAAAGAGGCATGGCTGCTGCCCATTTTCGTAGGTAGCGAAGTGCTGGGGCTGGCGCTGATGAGCCAGCCCCAGGCCTGGCTGAGTCTGTTCGGCTACCTGATCTGTCTGCAGGCCTCGGTAGCGGTGCTGGACCCGGCCATCAGCACCTACATCAACCAGCGCGCGCCCGAAGCGCAGCGGGCGACCGTGCTCTCACTGCAAACCGGCCTGTTCAGCGCAGCCATGATCGTACTCTTTCCGCTCTTTGGCCTGGGCGTGACGGCGCTATCGTACAACCTTGTCTATCTTCTAACCCTGCTCGCTCTGGCTGTGGGCGCGGCGGGAACCGGTCTGCTTGTGCTATGGCTGCGCGTAAAACACCGGACCGGGGCACCTGTTGAGGAGGAAAAATAGCATGTTACAGGCAAGTTTTGCCGGCGTCAGCAAAGACTTTGGCGGCAATCCCATCCTGAGCGAGATCAATCTGGAAATTCTGGACGGCGAGCGCATCTTGAAAAAGGTCACTTGCTTTAGGGAAGTAAGCAACGTATAATGAGAGAAACGTGTATCTCAGGATATGCTGATCAGGCGGAGGCTTTGCCTTGAGCAAT
>DASZXF010000513.1:0-5395 GCA_035546055.1 Ktedonobacteraceae bacterium | reverse complement strand
AGCCAGTTCCAGTGAGAAAGGCAGAGCCATGCCCACGATCCCGACCATCACGATGAGTAAAAAGGTATGGGGGTTCCATGTGCTGGCCGGAATGTTCCAGGGAGGTTGAACGATCAGCCAGAACAGACTTGCGCCGAGCGCGCCGTAAGCGGTGGCGGGAATAGGCATCACATATTCGCCTACTTTGCGTCCCAACATCAGGTACCCGATGAAGGTAATCAGCGCGAAAAACGCGAACAGCAGGCCGACGGCGTTCAGGCCATTGAAATGCTGCTGCCAGATGCCTGTTACTAATACCACGCCGCCAATAGTCAGGACAATCGCGCCTGTAACATACCAGGAGGGCAGGCGCCGGCGCCAGATAGACTCAGCAAGTAGCATCCATGCCGAGGCGGTGAATTGCAGGACCAGAGCGATAGCTATGGGAATCATACTGATTGAGACAAAATAGGTATACGTGACCAGGGCCAGCACAAGCCCTAGCGCAAGTATCCAGCCGAGCGCCCGGCGGGGAAGTTTCAAGGCATGGCGTTGTCGAATACCAAGAAAAGCAAAGAGACAAAGCCCGCCTATGATCATACGAAATTCGACCAGGGTGATGGGAGTTATCCCATTGTCGAAGAGCAGACGTGACAGACTTCCATTGATGCCAAAGAGCACAGCGGCTGTCAGAATAAAAAGAATACCGATGGTTTTTTGACGCAAAGTGCTACCTCCGTAGCCAGCCTGGCTACAGAGGTAGTATAGATTTCTATGGATGAGTTGTCAATGCTGGTTCCGCTCCAAAGACGCTGAGCCAGCCGACCAGAGGCACATCCCTTTAACGGTGTTTGTTTTTGTCATCCAGGCGGTCGGGATAGGGCTGGCCGGCTGGCTCTGGGGCAGATGGCTGGCGCTTTTATGCTTCAAAGTTCACGGTGATGTGCGGCAGATTGAGCTGCGCCCGCGACCGTGCCCATGAACGAATAGCGTGAGCCACTATTTCACTTTCGCGAGATTGCCGGGTTCGCGTGGTCTGCGAGCCCTGGTGGGTTATGACCTGAATCTGCCAGCCTCCATTGACCCGCTTCATGGCGGAAGGGCGGGAGACTTGCAGTGATGCCGCAATACGGGGAGCTTGTCGTTTGAGTACCTGAATGATTTCTGACCAGTGTTCACAGAGCAGGGCAGTGAATTGCTCAGTAAATTCTTCATTCCTGACACGGGGCATTGGCTCCATGATAATCCTCCTCGTCGAGTAGAAGACGGCGCATTACGAGTATAGCATATTGCCAGCGTTTTTTCCTGTTCAATACCACTGACCGCGCGCAGATTTGGAGGAGGCTTGCGAAAGCTTGCCGCAGATTTGCCGCAGAGGTGAGAGGCTTAACTGTGCGAGCGGGCCGGGAGTTCGCTTGTCTCCAGGCTGGAGAAATATTCAATCACAAATTCGCGAAAGCGGCGCGAGGCTTCGGACAGATAGCGGTCTTCCAGCCAGGCCAGGCCGATGGTGCGCTGGCAAACGGGTTCTTCAATATGCAACATGGCAAAGGGCTGGTCCGAGGTGCGGGATTGCCAGCTTTTGCCCGCGACAAAGGTGACGCCCAGGCCAGCCGTGACCAGACCGCGCACGGTGGCTGTTTCATCTCCTTCAAAGGCGATATCTGGCTCAAAGCCGGCCTGTTTGCAGAGATCATCCATCAAGTCGCGCAGGCCGTGACCGGGTTTCAGACAGATAAAGGGCTCTCTGGCGGCTTCGATCAGGCGGATACTGTCCCGTGCGGCCAGGCGATGCCCGGCGGGGACCAGCAGGAAGAGTTCTTCGGTTAGCAGGGGTACCCAGGTGATGCCTGGCTGCTCGATGGGCGGCGAGGAGATGCACAGGTCGATTTCGCCGCGTTCCAACTGCTGAACCACCGTCGTCAGCGATTGCTGCTGGAAGAGGCGGAAGCGCACGCGGGGGTAGCGCGCGAGGAAGCCGCTGAGCAGTTCCGGCAAGGGCTGCGTGCTGGCCACCGCCAGGGCGATGGAGCCGTGTTCCAGGCCAGCCATATCGGCCACCTCGCGCTTACCCTCTTCGAGTTCCAGAAAAATACGCTCGACCCGTTTGAGAAAAGCCCGGCCAAACTGGTTGAGATGGATGCGCCGCCCCTGGCGGTCAAAAAGCGGCACCCCCAGTTCCTCTTCCAGTCTGGCAATGGATTGACTCAACGAAGGCTGCGCAAGATAGAGTTTCTCTGCTGCCCGCGTCATATGCTCAAGCTGAGCGACAACCTGAAAATATTTGAGTTGCAAAAGATCCATACGGACTTCTCCCTGCAGGTTCGGTGTGCGCCTGTTATGTGAGCTGCGTTAGAGCTTCCACCAGTGACGATGCCAGTCGCGGGCTTCGGCCAGAGCCTCGCGGGTCGCGCGGGTGAAGATAGTGGAGCAGCGTGCAAATTCGTCGGCGGTATCGTAGAGATCGACCACGCCCAGGTCCACGCCCAGCAGCGGTTCCACGGCGGCGAGGGTACAATAGGGCACATAGGCCACGCTATAGCCGCCCTCCTGGAGCATGACGAGGCGTCCGCCGCAGACCTGCCTGGCCAGATCGAGCAGCAGCGTGGAGAGCGCGCGGAAACCATTCTGCGTCATCATCATCTGTCCCAGCGGGTCCAGCCAGTTCGGGTCCTGTCCGGCGGAGACAATGAGCAGTTGCGGGCAGTATTGCAGGCCGATGGGCAGAACCAGTTGCTCAAAGGCCGCCCGGTAGCCGCGATCACCTGTGCCGGCGGGCAGGGGAATATTCACGGTATAGCCAGCTCCGGCTCCGCTGCCAATCTGATCCAGTTCGCCGGAGAGTTTGGGATACCAGTTATGCTGGTGCAGGGAAAGGAAAAGCACGTTGGGATCGGTGTAAAAGGCGTCCTGGGTGCCATTGCCGTGATGCACATCCCAATCGACAATCATCACGCGCTCCAGACCGAATTGCCGGCGAGCATAGTGAGCGGCCAGCACCGCATTGTTAAAGATACAGTAGCCCATACAGCGATTGCTCAGCGCGTGATGGCCGGGAGGACGCAGCAGGGCATAGGCATTGTCAACTTCACCCTCCATCACCGCCCGTACCGCCTCCAGAGCGCCCCCGGCAGCATAGAGCGCGGCTTCAAAGGAGCCAGCGCTCAGCGGTGTATCCGGGTCGATATCGCCCCATGGACCGCTCACCGGTCCTTCGCCTGCCGCATAGGCGCGGACGCCCTCAATGTACTCGCGCGTATGATACGCCAGCAACTCTGCTTCTGTGGCTGCGCGCGCGGCAATTGGCTGCATTTGAGCTGTCAGCCCGGAACCGTCGAGAAACTGCTTGATGCGCCGGGTAATCTGCACCGACGACGGATGCGACTCGGGATCGACGAGGAACGAGCCGGAACGCATGACAACGCTGGCCTGCGCTCCCGTATCATGGCTCAAAAAGCGCTCGTCGAAGACGAGGCCAGTAGAGCGGGTGGGCATAAGAAAATCCTTTCATTGAGAGCAGGGATCTGTTATAATTCAGTATCATACTACATAGAGAGAAAACCTCTCAATTCTTCGCGCTGATGACGCGCTGGCTACTCTATGCATAAATATTGACGCACGTTTATCACAAGTTATAGCTGTTCATCGTGCTTACACCTCCAGCGCCAGCAAGCGTATCAGAGGTGCGTTTGTTCTGTCCTCCACTTCCCTCATGGTGCCCGCGCTCCGCCGTTCTGTCGTTGTTCCTTCGTGTGGCAACTTTCGTCCGCGCAGCCAGAAATATGCTGCCCGGCTTTGTCAGAAGCAATCAAACTACGTGATAGAGGAGTCCACCCTTGAGCCTTGTCTTGCCTGAGAAGTTCAAACAGAACATGTTCGTTGTCCATGGAGAAGAAAAGGCCGGCGCCTGGCTGGAGCGTTTACCGACCATCCTGGCCAGCTGTGCCCGGCGCTGGCAGTTAACCCTTTGCCCGCCAGTCGCTAACCTCTCCTTTCATTATGTCGCCCCGGCCCTGCGCGCGGACGGTACACCGGTCATGCTCAAGGCCAACTCGCCGACGGGGGAATTCGCCACCGAAATGGAGGCCATGCGCCTGCTGGGCGAGTCGGGCCTGGCGCGCGTTCTGGAGATAGACGCCGCCCAGGAGGTCTGCTTGATGGAGCGCCTGCTGCCCGGCACAACCCTGGCGGAACTGGTACCGGAGCAGGATGAGCGCGCGACCTCTATTCTGGCGGCGACCATGCGCAAGCTCTGGCGTCCCGCGCCCGCCGGACATCCCTTTGCCACGGTAGAGGAACTGGGCAAGGGCTTTGAGCGGCTGCGCGCTCGCTATAACGGGGGCAGCGGTCCGTTCCCGTCGCGTCTGCTCGCGGAGGCCGAAGGGCATTTTGCCGAACTGAACGCCGAGGCCGACCGGCATATGCTCCTGCATGGAGATTTGCACCATGAAAACGTCCTGCGCGCGGGCGACGAGTGGCGCGTCATCGACGCCAGGGGAGTGGTAGGCGATCCTGGCTATGAGGTTGGTCTGCTCTTTTACAATCCCATGCCCATGATTTTTCATCTCCCTGATCTGCGCCAGATTCTCGCCCGGCGTGTCGATCAACTGGCCGCCGAATTAGGCATGGAGCGCGAGCGCATTCGGGGCTGGGGACTCGCTCAGTGTCTGCTTTCCTGCTGGTGGGACATCGAAGATGGCCGCCAGGAACTTCCCCGCGACGTGCTGGCCTGCGCGGAAATCATGGCCGAACTCTAGGCGTTAAGCCAGTTCGCCGGTATCGCCTTCGGCGGCCTGGAGTAAAGGCGGCGAGAGGGCATCTCGCCTGTCGTCGCCGGACAAGAGCCACTGAACGCCCTCACGAATGACAAACGGCGTCCGGCTGTGGGTCGGCTGCCAGCCTGCGGCCAGGGCGCGGCGAATCAGCCGCGCTGCCTGCTCAGGCGTGTGCAGATTCAGGCCAGCCGCCTGTTCCGAACTCGGATCGGGCAAATGAAGCGGCAGTCCGGCGCGCAGCGGTCCCCCCGCTACAGGGTCTTCCCAGGTGAGGAAATAGACCCGCAGCGGGCAGGTCTTGTTCTCAAAGAGATAGGCCGTAAACAGATCACGACACTGCCACGGGTTCGCCGGGTCGCCGGTAGCGACATAGCCCGGACTGAAATGCCAGAGATACTTACGACCATCAACCACAATCAGCCTGAGCTTTTTCTTCATATCCTCTTCCTCTTTCTCTCGCGCAGGTATGCTCTTTCCGTATACCATAGAGCGAGCGCCAATGCCTGTCAAGCTCCTATCTCGACCTGAACCGCTGCCGGTTCTCATGCAAAGCCCTCTGTGCCAGATTTTTTTCGTTTTCCCGTTTCCCCTCCCCACTCCCAGGGAAAGGATGAGGTTTGGCGAGCGCGCCGCGCTCGCCA
>DASZXF010000512.1:0-6592 GCA_035546055.1 Ktedonobacteraceae bacterium | reverse complement strand
TGCCGCAGGCGCTGCGCAAGGGTTGGAAGGTGGCAGGTTGGGCCGGGCCCAACCTGCCGCCTCTACCAACGGCTTGCGAGGCGCCGCAGGCGCCGAGGATGCGAGAAGAAGGGTTCGCCAACGGGATCAAAGAGGGGATGACTCATGGTCCTGGAAGAGGCTGGCATGTGCTGTTGAAGCTGCCAGGAAACAGGTCACGAAGCGGCTCAATAAGCCTGGGGCAGAGAAGCGCGGGCAGGCTATCGCTCACGCCCGTGGCGGTTGACCTGCTCAAATTCTCTGCCCCAGGCCTGCACGAGGGTTCAGCAAGAACTGCTGGTTCTGGTCTGGCTATTCGTCGGTTGCCGCTGGCGGGTGTTCTCTGGCGAGTCCGCCCCAATCTTTGAGATAGTCTTCGACGCTGATATCAGTGGCATCCGGGCCGCCGATCATGGTGAAATCGGCGAGCAGCTCAAAGTCGGGGTCCCAGGATGTCAGGACGCGCAACTGGTGGCCGGCGTGATCGGCCAGCATTTTCCACACGACCTGATTGAGTTGAGGCCGCTCCCAGTTTAACGGCTCGCTGGCCAGACCGAGATGAAAATGATCGACCTGGCGCTCTCCGTGGGCCACAACTTTCCCCAGTATACGCGTCACTTTGCAGTCCAGGCAGGCCAGATGGGCGTAACTACTCATTGCTTTTGTTCCTCTCTTCCCTTCTTCTGCTTCTTGCTGGAGCAAACACGCGTTCTCCCTGGCTGGAGACGGCGCGGCGAGTTTGCTCCTTTAGCATATTCCCAACCTCAATTCGCCAGGGTGCCCTGCCAGAGAACATCGCCCTGCGGGTCGACGAAGGTGAAATGAATGCCTTTGTATTGCGCCAGGGAGGCCTGAGACTTTCCCCTGAGAAAGCCCTGTACCCAGCTTTTCGCATCGGTCTGGGCCGGCACCTGGAAAACAACTTCTTTGGTCGCGCTGTACCCGGACAACTGGGTGGGCAGCGAGCGAATCTCGGAGGTCATGCCTCCCTGGGTCGTGACGCTTTTTTCTTCGCGTGCCAGCACAACATCGTTTGTCTTGGGATCGATAAAAGTAATGTCCGCGCCTGCCCCTCCGCTGCCGGCTACTCTGGGATAGGTGCCTTTTGGACCATTCAACATCTTGACGGCGTTGGCCCGGGTCAGGTGCAGGCTCGGATTCGAATCCTTGATCAGTTCGGTGATGTTGTTCTCGATCACGTTCTGCACATTGGCGGGGGTGACGCCATTGGCTTTGAGCATGGTGAGAATGGTCGTGGGCGAGACACCTTCCTTGATCAGACCGGAGACGTTGGCGGGATCAACGCCAGCGCGGGTCAGTTGTACGGCGTTATCCAGGTCAACTCCGCTGTCAACCAGGCTGGCGACGGAGTCGATGTTGACTCCGCGACTGACCCAGGCATTAATCTGCAGGTCGTTGGCGTGCCCTTTGCCGACCAGGGTGGCAATGCTCTTGAGGTTGAGATTATCATTGCTCAACCAATCGTAAATCTGGTTGCTATCAACCCCGTTCTCCAGCAGGGTCACGATGTCATCCAGGCTGGTTCCGCGAATTTCCGCCAGCATGATCAGCAGTTCCGCTGTCTCTGGATCGGTGAGCTCATTGATTTTATCGACAGCTTTGGCGTCAGCGCTGCCGCTCCCTCCTTTGCCCTCCATGGCAAAGGTATGCGGGGAAAAGGTCGGCAGCGGTTGACCGGGGGTCAGGCCGGTGGCGCAGACGAAAGAGATGCCACTCTGGGTGTTGGAAATGGCATTGATCATCAGCCACATGGCCATGTTCACATTGCCCAGCGCCTGCGTTAAACCTTGCGCCAGGTTGACGAGTCCCTGCACCACGTCGACGCTGGGCCTGGACGCATAATTGGTCGCGACCAGGTGCCGCAACTGCGCGACGGCAGGAATCCCGTTCACGAAGTCCGAGCGGTGCTGATCCAGCACAGCCTGGAGCTGGTTGGGCGATCCCCCCAGGGCGTTAGTGGCTGTGATGCCATCTAACGGTGTGGAGGCGTTGGTAAAGTCCTTTTTGGTATATTGCCACAGTGTCTTCAGCCCGTTCGTGGCGTTCCCCTGAGAGTTCGCGACAATTCCTCCTACCGCGCCATTGGTGGTGTTTTGCGTGGTGCCCAGTTTCCCGGATGAGGTGCGAAAACTTTTCGCCGTTGTATCAATGGCCGTGGACAAGGCCTGGAGAAGCTGATAGGCATTCGACGGCAGATCAGGCAACGGCGGAATCGGAGGATAATTCGGCTGCGGCGATGGCACTGGCTGCGGCGTTGGTTTTGATCCTGACGGGGACGACGATGGTGTCCCTGTCGGGGATGGCGTTGGTGATGGTGATGGTGATCCCACGATACCTGGCTTCCTTCCTTTTTATGATGCTTTTTATCCTCTTATTCTCATATCACAGGTGATGTGCAAATGCTTTATACAGGTCACAGACCGCAGCGCGTCCTGCTCCCCCACTTTCAGGCCAGCGCTAATAGCCCCAGAAAAAGCAGCGCTACAACTGCGACTCCCCCTGCTTCAGCGGTTGTGGTGGGATCGGGACGCGGAAATGACAGGTGAATACCAGGATCATAGGAGCTTGATGAACCCTGATTCAGCAGATTCATGAGCGCTGTCTGATCCGCCGCGCTGGGTTGAGCCAGGGTGACGCTGCTGGTGGTGTTCGTGAGGTACGACAACTGCTGTTCCATCTGCTTAAACACACTGCTGAGTTCGGCATCCAGTTTGGCAAAGGCCGTGGCCGCCGCCTTGACGCCACTGGCCACCACCTGCATATCCACGCTGATACAGGCCAGCGCGGCTGCCATTCCCTGTCCGAACTCTTCCATTGCCGTGACAAAGTTTTTGGCGTTCTCCATAAAGCCCACCGCGTTGAGCGCGTTGTTGAGCGACTGAATGGCGACATTGACATCGTTGGTGATGTCGTTGTTGTCCTGCTTGCCTGTTTCCGTGGTGCCCCCTGCATCCCACCAGTGATCCGGGCTCAAGTAGACTCCATCTGTCATGCTTCTTCTCCTTATTCCTTGCTAGCTGAGGTGGATGGTGCGGCCAGATTGCGCAGGCGGTCGTTTTCCGCCAGCAGTTGCTCGATTTCCTGGAAACGCGCGTCGTCTGTGCTGAGCGCGAGTCCTCTGATGGCGCGCGCGCGCAGCAGGTACATCCTGGCCACCTCGAAGCGCTCGCGTCCGCTCTCGATCTCGGCCAGACCGATGAGCGCTGGATCGAGTCGCATGTCTTCGGGCCTGTGCGCGCGCTGGTAGCAGTAGAGGGCGCGGCGCAGCAGCTTCTCTGCCTCTTCGTTCTCTCCCAGGGCGCGCTTCAGGCGGGCCAGCGTGTTCAGATGTTCGACAAGATCGAGGTGCGCCGCTCCCAGCAGACTTTCCCGCATCTCCAGCGCTTTGCTGGCCGCCCGTTCCGCCTGCTGATAATCTTCCCTGGCCTCGTGCGCCACGGCCAGGGTGGTCAGCATCTCGGCCTGGACCAGGTCTGCCGCTTCCTCTCGTCCGGCGGCGTTCGCCTGCGCCTGTTCCAGGAAAGCGAGCGCTTCCTTGAGCTGGCCCTGCGCCAGGGCTACGCGCGCCAGACCGTTCAGGGAGGCGGTGGACGCGCCCTCCCGCGTCTGTTCACGCAGGGCCAGGACAGCGCTCCAGGCGCTCTTTGCTTCTTCGAGCTGGCCGAGTTCAAACATGACCTGGGCGGCCTGCTCCAGGCGCTTCAGCACCAGGGGATGGGCCTGGCCGCGCGCCTCTGCGTAGATCGGGATGGCCCGCTGATACAGGTCAAGCGCTCGCTCCCAATGCTTGAGGTGCGCTGCCAGTTCGGCCAGGGTGAGTTGCGCTTCGACTGTCAGGGGATGCTGCGCCCCCAGGAGATGCTTCCAGACGGCGCAAACTCTGAGCAGAAGATCTTCGGCCTGCTCGTCTTTGCCCTGGACGATGAAAAGGCGGGCCAGGTGATATTTGGCTCCGCTGTACACAAGATGGTGGCGCAGTTTCAGCACCTCTCCCATGGAGATGACTTTCTGATAGCAGGCCTCAGCCTCGCTTTCTTTGTGCTGCGCCGCGTAATACTGGCCCAGTTGCAAGAGGGCGACCAGCACGTCGGGATGCTGGATGCCCTGTGCCTCCATCTTGCTGGTCAACACCCGGCGGGCCAGCGCCTGCGCCTCGCTATAGTTGCCTGCCTGCGCCTTGAGGGCCGCCAGTTTTTCTAGGGTGGCCGCGATGGCCAGCGGGGATGCTTCCCCGCTGCGCTCGCGGAACTGCAAAGCTCTCTTCAGCAGCGTTGCGGCCTGCTCGGACAGGCGCCATGCCTCCAACTGCTCGGCGGCCCAGCTCAATACCTCCGCGTGCGCTGGCTCCATGTCTTCCCATGACTGGCTCAGCTTCTCCAGATGCCGGATGTGGCCGGCGAGGCGCAGACGCGCGGACGGCGTTTCGTCGGCCAGGGAAGGGAGCAGATCCCGCAGACGACGCAGCAGCAGTTCAACCTCCTGTCGCTGGCGAGGCTGTTCATCCAGGCCGTAAAACTGCCTGACCAGGTGTTGGAGCCGGGGATGCATGTTCAACAGCTTGCCGTCCTGGCTGGTCTCAAGCAGACCGAGCGCGACCAGGGGTTGCAGGGCTGCCGCTTCCGCGTCTGCCTGCGGCAGCCACGCCGCCGGAATAGCGCCCGGCAGACAGAGCGCGCAGGTGCGCAGAATGGCGCCCGCGCCTGGATAGGCTTGCTCGACCCTGGCCAGGCAGATCTCGCCGGCCACGGCCAGTTCCTCCTGCTCGTGGCCGGCGAACTGGAGACGCACAGGATAGGCGCGAAACAGCTCAAGGTACGCTCGCACGCTTCCGCCATGTTCACGCACATACCCCGCTGCCAGGTGGAGCGCGCACGGTTCTCCCTGCATCTCGCGCGCCAGTTCCAGCGCCGCCAGCCGCGTATCGTCGTCCGCCGCTGCCAGTTCCTCCTGCTCGGCCAGCAATCCCGCCTGGCGCAAGAGCAGCAGCGCGCCGGCCTGCTCATCCAGACCGTTTAGCATCAGGCGGGGCAAGGCAGGCGGCGTCTGCTCCCGGTGGGTAATCACCAGACAATCATAGGTCAGAGGCAACTGCTCGGAAGCGTCCAGGAGCTTAAAGGCGAAAGGCACGTGATCCAGTACCAGCAGCGCCTTCTGCTGCTCGCTCAGATGCCTGTGCAGGATCTGAAAAAGTCCCTGGCTCCCCTGAGCCATATCAACAGGCACAGCGCAGTCCTGCAACGCTTCGCCCACATCAGCCAGAAAAGTCTCATCTGTAGTGGCGTCAATCCAGGCCACCCTCTGGTACTCCACGCCAAAACGCCGCGTATATGCTCGCGCCAGCGTCGTCTTTCCTCTGCCCTCTCCGCCAGCCAGCACCACCCGCTTCTCACTCTGAAATGTCTCGTGGAGCTTCTCTAACATCTCGTCTCGTCTGCTACAGGATAAAACATTCCAGTTGCTCAATTCAAATTTCTCCGTCTAGCGAAAAACGATCTTGCTACCTCTTTATACTGTACCTCAACATTGAGACGGTTTTCCAGCTTTTCACCAGAGCTGGCCAGAACCATCATAGCAGTACAGGCCAGCGCTGTCTGTGACCCATTCCACTTTATATACTTTTGTACCAGGAGATTTCCGCTACGAAGCGACTCCTCATGTTGAGATAACAGGGGCAGAGTTTGAGCTTCACAATACAATGAAGATCAGAAGTGCAAACGCCTTCTGAGAAGGGTGAACGTTAGCCATTCCCGGAACGAGTCTCACAGGCTATCCGTTCGTTCAGAGCATGTTCGATGCAAAGGAAGGAAGAGAGATGAAGAGAGACCAGGATATCTGTGCCCCCTGGCAATTCGATAGCTTTGTCCAGGTCGCGCAACGCGAAGGAGCCCTGTTTGCTATTCCCACCGTTGATGGACCGGCGAATGAGACGATTCGCTGGGGAGACAAACAACTGGTGAATTTCGCGAGCATTAATTTTCTCGGCCTTCATCAGGATGACCGGTTCTTCACGCATTTTGTGCGGAGCGCGCGTGAATACGGCCTGGTGACAGGCGGCTCGCGCATCTCGCAGGGCGTATCCCGGCCACACGCTGAACTCGAAGACCTCCTCGCTCGTCTGACCGGCAAAGAACGTGCTCTTTCTTTTGCCACGGGCCTGCTGGCCAACCTTGGCTTCGTCACCGGCGTCAGCGCGCGTTTCAAACGCAGCGATAGTTGCCAGCTCGACAATAGCGATACGGTCTTTGTGCTGGACAGCGCGATCCACTGGAGTATTCGCAGAAGCGTGGAACATTTGCCGCGCGATCAGCAACGCTTCTATTTTAAGCACAATGATATGGCTGATCTGGAGCGCTTGCTGGCTCTGCTGGCCGGCAAAAAGGTGGTGGTGGTCTTTGAGAGCGTGCATTCCATGTTTGGAGATATCGCTCCGATGGGCGAGATGATCGATCTCTGCGAGCGCTACGGGGCGATGAGCTTTGTAGATGACGCCAATGGCTTTCTGATCTATGGACCCGAGCAGCGGCCCTTTGCCCATGAATTTGCCCAGATGCGG
>DASZXF010000511.1:0-4049 GCA_035546055.1 Ktedonobacteraceae bacterium | reverse complement strand
CGCCGCACCCGCCACTATAACGGAGCCGGGCAGGGCTATGCGAGCAGTTACGCGGAATATTATCCAGCCAGGGCCAGAGATGTGCTTGACCAGATTGATCGTGTTCTGGCCGAGCATTATGGCTTCACCGCCGAGGAACTGGATTTTCTCTTGCACTATGAGAGCAAATACCGCCACAATCAGCCATAAGCCCCAAGGCTGGCAAAACCTGAAGCATGTGATCCCGCTCACAGACAGAGGGTGAATGATTTGAGATAATACAGCCAGATCTTTTTGATTCAGCTTGAATCATCCCTCCCCCTTGATCGTTCCTACCACCAAAAAAGAGGAGAAACAGGTATGAAGCAGCAAAATACTCCTGATGTCCTTGAAGAGCTGAAACTGAGCGAAGATGTTCAACTGGCCAGCAATGCAGCCAGCGACGACCGCTGGAAAATTCGCTGGGGTTTTGTCAGCGCTCGTCCCCATGAATACCTCATCCATATGCGCAAAGGAAAACTGATCAGGAAGACCAGCGGCCAGGGCAGTCGCTGTTTTAAGCGTCCCAATGACATGGTGATTCTGGTACCGACGAGCCTGAAGCAGCTCACCTTTCAGGCCAGCCAGTTGACCCTGGACAACATTTTTATTCGTCTCAGGGGTTTTGTCATCTACCGCATCTCGCAACCTGAAAAAATTTACGAGCGCATCAGTTTTTGGGATCGCCAGTCAGGAGAGAAAAAACTGGGTTTGATGATTGGAGAGCAATGCCGTTCGCATAGCAAGTGGCTGGTGGCTAACATGAGCCTGGAGGACTGTCTGCGCAAGCGCAAAGAAGCCATCGCGGATAGCCTGTTGCGCGAACTGGGACTGGTCATTACCGAAGAGAGATTTGGCGTTTCCATCGAATCTATTGATATTCAGGACATCAAAATCTTTGAGGAGCCGCTCTTTATGGCGTACCAGAGTCCGGCCAAAGAGATCATCTTCAAAAATCAGCAAATCTCAGTGCTTGAGCGCAAGCGGGATGTCAGGACTCGCGAGCTGGAACAGGAGCAGCAGATGTCGGAGCGGGAGAAAGAGACAAAGCTGAGGACGCTGGAAAATGAAATGCAGATCAGCCAGAGGGAGCGAGAAAAACAGGAGATCGAGCTGCAGGCAAAAAGACAGATCGAGCGTGCCCAGGCCGAGCACACGCGAGCCCTGATTGCCTACGAAGAGGAGCAAAAGCGCATTCAGCGCCAGAGGGACGCGGAACTCAAACGTGAGATCGATCTGGCGGATCAACAACTGGCGAAGCAAAAAGCCGACCTGGAGCTGGAGGTTGTGCGTGCGCGCTACGAGATAGACAACGCGCTTTCCCAGGTGGCGATGGAAAAGATCTTCCTGGAGAAGTCGCTGCCCCAGATTGCCACGGCTGTCGCCAGTTCAATGAAAGACGCGCGTGTTACCCTTTATCAGGGCGGAGATGGAGCTGGTCTGCCGCTTTCGCTGGTCGTCAACGAGATCATGACCATGCTGCAGAGCCGTCTGGAGCGGCTCAACAGCGCCGATTCCTGATTCTAGTCTGCCGCTGATGAGAAGCCGGCGCATGTTCCCACACCACCGTGGGGAATATGCGCCGCTTCATTTTCCTGTTGTGCGCCAGGCAAGAAGCAGTCCTGATGGAGAACCACAAATCGGTAGATGATCAACGGCTCAGTTGAAAGGTTTTCTCTTCGCCCCAGGTTCCTTCCCATTGATGGACCTGTTCGCTGGATGCCGCTGGCCGGGCCTCGGTTGTCCCGGCTGGCTGACCCTTCTGGGAGCGTGGCCGGACAAGCAAGGTTGCTTCATAGCTGTGCTCATTTTTCACCTGGCAGGTCAGGCTCAGCGTATGCTCCCCCCAGGGAATGGGAGCGATGGTATACGTTGCTCCGGGGCGGCGCAGGGCTTGAGGTAATGTCGGAGCCAGGACAATGGTATCGATGTCTGTGCCCGATAGACCGAGCAGATGACGGATCAGCAGGTGGATGCTGAGCGCGCCCCAGCCATAGCCTTCAATGCCGGCATTTTGATACTCTAATTCGTCCCATTTGCCCCTGGTGATGGCCCGCCGATACTCACGGGTTACGCCGGGCAGACCGCCGTACTCGTCCAGTTCGCGGCTATCGGTGCTGCGGTACGAGGCATCGATAAAGCGGTAGGCCAGTTCAGCGGCCTCCCGGGGCATCTGCGCGGCGGCAGTGGCGCCGATCAGCGTCATTACAACCGGCGGCCAGCTCAGAGGTGCCCATTGACTGCTGTGGCGCGGCGGCTCGGCCAGAGTCGGGCGCAGTTGCTCAATATGGCCCCAACCGGCCACACCGCAGAAAATCGGGGCCAGGTGCATAGCATCGCGTTCACTGGACCAGACGCCGGCCACCGAATCATAATCGCGGAACCAGCCGCCATGCCACATCAGCCGGGTTTTGACCGTAAACTCGCTGGCCACCTTCTCCCAGAAGCTTACCTCAGCCGGGTACGGATTGGGCTGCGCCTCGTCGGTATGCGTTGGCGCGAGCAGTTGCGCCCAGCCAGCGAGAATAGCCGCGCCCTGTGCCATACTGGCCTGGAGATCGACCGGGCGCACATGCTGAATGATGGTGCCCCCTGTTTGCTGAGGACCAAAGCGGCTGGAGACATCCTGGCCGCTTTCCCATGAGCAGGCGTACACCAGCCAGCCCTCGGCATCGCGCCGGTGCTCCAGCCACCAGCGGAGGAAAGCCGCCGCGCCGGGATAGAGCCGTTTGAGCCAGCTCAGATTGCCTGTTTTGCGCCAGAGCTGATCGCACACCCAGAGAGGATAGCCCCACTCAGGCGCGGTGCCGCAGATTTGCCCATCGTCGGCCACCATATTGTAGCTGCCATCTTCCCGCATACAGGGCAGGTTCGCGTGAGGAGCCGACTCGAAATGCGTCAACAGGACTTCAGCGGCCAGTTCAGGCTGGGCATAGCTCAAAAAGAGCGCATCCATCGCAGCCTCAGCCAGCACCAGGCGCGGCGCCTGAATCTGCATCCCATCAAAGGTATTCTCCACAATCCCCGCTGAAGGGCGCATGACCATGCGCAGCGTTTCCTGGTCATAGACCAGTCCTCGCCGCCAGCTCGCGGGCCAGTCTCCGCTCAACTGAGGCGCCTGCAACCAGAACGCCTCATCATCCTGACGATGGTCGGCCTCCGCACGAGCCATTTTCTCCAGACTATCGTTCCAGGTGGCCAGCGCTTGATCCTGTGACACGCCACGAGCCAGTATGGCATGTAAACGTACTGGCCCCGCGCTTTGTGGGCCGACCGTCAGCCTGCCAGGCAGAGCCAGGGCGCGCCATTGCCAGCCAGTTTCAGGGTCGCGTTGCGTAATATTGGGCCTGGGTACGCGCGCGCCATTGACCCAGGCGCCAACCTCGGCCAGGTCGGAGCAAAAGCCGCTTTCCTCCCACTGGACCGGCTCACCATCAGCGCGGCGCGCACCATGCGTAAAGACATCGCCTTCGCTCGCCAGGCCCAGCATCGTATATCCCTCCTGGTGCCTGGACAGGGCGTACCAGCCATGCTCCCACAGTCGACTGGTGTGAGGATTATGCGTGTGCAGATGGATCAAATAACAGGTGACAGGTAGTGGATACTCCAGTTCGCTGGCCAGCTCAACCACACAGCCCAGCGCATGCTCCTGCACCAGAAAATAGCTGACCGTCAGCGTCAGCTCATACTGCGGAATATGGCAGAGATAGGAGAAGCGATTCCTGGTATGCAGAGGACTGCTAATAGCGCAGCGGTGAAGGCGAAAATCTTCCGGTGTAATCAGAGCCAGGTCATTGATTTTCAGACCAATGGTCAGATGGGCCGTGTACTGAAACTGATTATTGACATAACTCCCAAGATTGGGCACATGCCAGCCCATGCCCAGTGGTGGCAGGGAACGCAGCACGCCGCTGGGATTAAGCTTCCAGGAGTGGTAGGGATTATCCAGGTAGCCATGTGGCGTAAACTCATCATGTGGAATCATCGCGTGTTTCTCCTCAATGGCCGATTTTATCTTATTGTATGACCCT
>DASZXF010000510.1:0-3228 GCA_035546055.1 Ktedonobacteraceae bacterium | reverse complement strand
GAGTCGACCACCCAGGTCTGCTGGGCCAGAGCTGCCTGTTCCTGCGTGGCCAGGCTTTTGAGGCGTCGGCTGTTGCTCTGCAGTTGCGTCACCGAGCGCAGCACTGGACGCGTAATGTGCTGTCCCATGAGAATGCCCAGGGTCGCGGCCAGCAGGAGCACAATGATGCCGATCAGGCCAGTATTCAGCAGTTGTTGATTCGCCAGTGCCGTCACCACCCTGGTTGGACTCAGCACCACATAGGTCCAGGGGACGACAAAGACCGGCAGACCAATAACCTGGTACTCCTCCTTATTCCGTTGCCAGGTCAGGTGAAAAGCGGTCTGGAGGCGGGCCTGGTTGGTCAGCGTACTGCGCGGCCAGACCGGGATCGCGGTCCCCTGGCCGTAGCGCTCCAGCTTCGCAATGTTCTCCTGCTGCGTTTTGGTGAACGGTGCCAGGGCCGTAAAAACCTTCGAGACATCGGTATGGGCGATAATCACCCCATTCTCATCAGCAATAAAGGCATAGCTGCCCCTGCCATTCGCATTCACCTCGTTCTGGATCATGGTCCAGATAGAGTTAATATTCAAGGTCGCCCGCACATAGCCCGCGACCTGGCCTGCCTCCGTATCATTCTTCATGACCGGCTGGATAATATCAACCGTCAGGCGATTCCCCTGCGGACTATAGTAGCTGGATGAGATCACCGCGTTATCGGTGTTGCTGCTCAGTTGCCGCAGGTCTTCCGGGAGAATCAGGTAGGGACCGTGAGCCTGGGCGCTCGTTGGATAAAAGAGCCGCTGCCGATTCTGCGTATCGATCAATGACCAGTTGACATAATTCATGTTGCGTTGATAGCCGGTAGTCAGAACGCGGATTGCGTCAGCGCGCTTACTCTCATCGCCAGCCAGGTAAGCGGCCAGGGCTGGCTCGCCGCTGAGCGAGCGTACATCGATGATCGGCTGCGCAAAGGATTTCTCGATAGCCAGAATATGGGTTTGCGCATCTGTCTCCATCGCGGCGTTCGCCTGATCGATCAACTGTGGACGCGAAAGCAGTTCGCTGGTGATAATGGTAATGGCCAGCGGGAGAAGGGCGGAGAGAACCAGCAGAAGCGAAACCTGTGCCGCGAGGGGCAGGCGAAAGCGCCTCTGATGATGGGAAAAAAACGTCTGCATATCTCCATCCCCCTTTTAGCGAGAAGCCAGTGCCTGGATAAAGCCAGCCTGTTCCAGGTCTGAGAGCAGAAAGAGAACCTCCTGCGGGGTACGCCGCAGAAGATCGGCCAGCTCTGCGATTGATCGATTTCCATCGATAAGTAGAAAGAGGCGGCGGTGAGTGCGAGTAAAGCCCTGTCTGTCTAATCTCAGCAGCGTCATCTCCAGGGACTCCAGGGTATCGATGGTATGAAAGGGATGGGCGTGCAGTCTATCCATCTGCTCATCTGGTGATAGTGGATAAGCTGTGCTGCCGGCTTCGAGAACCCCAGCCGGGGGGAGCGGGCTTTCAGGCTGAGGGAGAGCTGCTTCTGTCTCGGTAGAAGTGAACAGGAAGCGGCAGGCCTGCCAGGTAAAGAGCCTGGCGGTGGCCTCTTTGCCCTGATATGGTCCGAGATGAGCATTGATGATCTGTCCATTCAGAAAGACCATCGTACCTTCTTCAAATGTTTTCCCGGCGCCCCGTTCGACAGTCAGGATGCCAGTCTTTTTGCCCAGCTGGAGAGCATCAATGACTGTAGAAAGGAGATTGGTGACTGTTCCACGCCGTTCTGTCATATCCATTTCACCTTCCCGGAGATAGCGCCGCTACTATCGAAAGGCTCCGCTTACAATGCACCTCTTTTCTCCGCCTGAGCTTCTCTCAGGGAGGAGCTGTGTGACAGATCATTCTATGTTACGGCCAGTATACTCTCACTACCAAAAAAGATTGGATGGAACTTTTTTTGAGATTCCTCTGCCGACCCCGGCATATTGAAGCTCGGATTTCTGTTCTCGACCAGTAAACTGTCAAACTTCGTGCGCAAAGTGCGCCGCCTGCGCGGGAAGAGGGGCAAGACGGGGACACTCCGCGCCCCGGCAAAGGGCTGCCGCCTTCTGCATGCCTGCGTTGCTGGCCTTGCATCTGGACCTTGACCAGCTACTCCCTTCCTGGCGTTGATGATGTCCTTTGAAAAACCTGTTAGTGGCAAAAATACCAGGCGTTGAGCGCGGACTGCTTCAGAGTTTCCAGGCCTGGAAATGGCGAAAGGCTGCGTCTGCCGTGGCATGAGATCCATTGGCGAACACGCCAAAAAAGCCGGTGAGTGAGGAGGAGGCCGGAGCCTGGGCCTGATCAAGAAAGAAGCCATTGACATAGAGATAGATCCGTGAACCCAGGGCTACCACCATCATAGTGTTGGTGACGTTGGCTCCATAGGTGATGGTCCCATGGGGCGCATAGCAATAGGCTGGCGCGATGGGATCTTTGGTGAGGTGACAGGGAACAGTGGTGCTGGCCAGGTTAAAGTTATACTGTCCCCAAACGTCGATAGAGATCAGGGAGGTGATGACATCCCAGTTGGAAGATGGACCTTCCGCGCGGAAGACCAGACCCCCGGAGTTCCCTTTGAGAAAGGTGACATCCACCTGCAGCGCAAAATTTGGTCCGAGGGAGGTGGCGTGAGCAAAACACTTGGCCACATACTCGGTGGCCGGGAGCAGGACGTGATAAGCTCCCTGTTGAAAACGGCACTGCTCGTTCTCGTCCCAGCGCAGTCCATCCTGGCGGTTCAGTACCGAAGAGATCAGGGCATGCCTGCACATCACCTGCGTATAGATCGCGGCGGTACTCTCATGGGAGGAAGGAGCCTGGCAGGAGGACGGATGAGCCGACGCCGAAGGGGCGAACTGTTTGACAGACCAGAAGACCGCGCCCAGGAGAAGGAAGAGGCTCAGGCCGGCCAGCGCCACCAGCAGGAGTCTTCGCCGCCGCCCTCTGTCGCGTGGGGGCATGGGTTCGTGTGAGAGAGAAGCGGGGGACACAGGTTCCAGCAAGGGCAGGTGGTCTGCAATACGCTCCGCGAACGTCGCTGGTGCCGCCTGTTGGGACTGGTCGGGGTATTCAGCTTCTTCCCTGGACTCAGGCTCGCTTTGAGGAACAAAGCCCAGATCCTCGGGAGATCTGGCGAAAACCTCGCATAATTGTTGCTGAAAATGCAGATTGGGACGCGTGACATTGTTTTCCCAGCGGCCCACACTCACGGGCGTC
>DASZXF010000509.1:0-4199 GCA_035546055.1 Ktedonobacteraceae bacterium | reverse complement strand
ATAATGATCATGGCGTACCGCCGCGACATACTCTCTGGTTTCGTTTTCGCCATAGCCAAGGCAGGTGAGCGTCTGGCGTACAATATTCAACCCGCCCTCCAGTTCGGGATGAATGACATCGGTAGCGCCCATGCTAAACAGGCGTTGGACGCCCTCGCGAGTCGCGGCGCGGACGATCAGCGGCACGCGAGGCGCCTGCGAACGGATCGCCGCCACCACGATAGTCGCCGCTGTTTCATCGGGCAGCGTCACCACCACCGCGCGAGCG
Source organism: Ktedonobacteraceae bacterium (assembly GCA_035546055.1). Lineage (GTDB taxonomy): Bacteria > Chloroflexota > Ktedonobacteria > Ktedonobacterales > Ktedonobacteraceae > Paraktedonobacter. The sequence goes on along the minus strand of DASZXF010000509.1, from coordinate 3,931 downwards.
CGGGCCACAGAAGCATGGCTCAGGATATCTGATTCTGCGGCATCGCCAAAAAGCGTGGGCACGCCCTGGCGATCCAGTTCTGTAATACGATTGATATCCAGATCAATCACCAGGCGAGGAATATTCAGCGACGAGAGAACATGCACAATATGATGGCCTACGCGTCCATAGCCTATTACTACCACATGTTCGCGCAGGCCCTCCGGCACAGGCTCCAGCTCCGGGCGAACTGGCTGGTGATCCAGCAACTTCCACAGGGCAGGCCAGGCCTGTAATCGACCCTCCAGCCAGGGCAGGGCGCGAAATAGAAAAGGATTGAGGATAATCGAAATGATGGCGCCAGCGAGAATCAGCGCATATTCTTCCTGCGTCAGCAAGCCGAGCGCAACGCCCGCCTGCCCAAGAATAAAGGAGAATTCACCGATCTGGCCGCGTCCCACAGCCACAATCAGCGAGGTATGCGCGGATTGGCGGAACGCCGCGCCCAGCAGCAGCGTAATCATCCATTTCCCCACAACAATCAACGCCACAATCGCCAGCACCTCTCCAATGTGTTGAACAAGATGCAACGGATTCACCAGCATGCCGACGGAAACAAAGAAAAGCACTCCGAAGGTTTCGCGAAATGGGAGAACCTGAGCCTCTACCTGATGGGCCAGAGCCGATTCGCTGACGATCATGCCGGCCAGGAACGCACCCAGGGCCAGCGAGACACCAAAGAGCGCAGAGGCCGCCAGAGCCGTACCTACCGTAATGACCACCACAGCCACAATGAACAATTCTCGCGAACGCAGGTAGGCCAGGCGAGTCAGGAACCAGGGAATTACCCGTGTCCCGGCTACCAGCATAATAGCGGCAAAGGCCGCTGTTTTGAGCAAGGCCAGGAGAGCAGTTTGCCAGATCGCTCCTGCCTCCTTTGTTCCAAGGATAGGCAGGAAGACGAGAATCAGTACCGTAATCAGATCCTCCAACACCAGCCAGCCGAGCGCGATCTGCCCGGCATGAGTATTGAGCAGACCCTGGTCCATCAGATTGCGCGTCATCACCACGGTACTGGCAATCGCAACCGCGATACCGAGGAGGATGCCGGCACTCAACGACCAGCCCCACAGATGGGTCAGGAGTATACCGCAGACAGTAATCACAATGAGTTGAATGAAAGCGCCAGGGATTGCGATCCTGCGTACAGCCCAGAGATCCTGGAGTGAGAAATGCAGGCCAACCCCGAAGAGGAGAAAGATGACGCCCAGGTTGGCCAGATTTTGAATTGTTAGCAGGTCGCCACTAAAGCCCGGCGTGAAAGGACTGATGACCACGCCAGCTAATAAATAGCCGACCAGCGTTGGCAACTTTACCAGGCGAGCCAGAAATCCACCGGCAAAAGCAGCGGCCACAGAAACAGTAATATTAATTAAGATTGTCAATTCATCCATACTCTGCTTCCTTTTCTCACATAGCAACACGAGGGGAGTCCACTGCATCGGGGTCAGGAGCGCGCAGCTCCTTTGTAATCTACGGATGTCGATATTCTCCCGCAGATTACAACACAAAACTGTGATATTGCTGAGAACTTCCTGAAAAAAGCGCTGATTGTTCCAAGAGAGTTGTTTCTGTTTTACCATACCCATTTTTGTCCGCGTATGAGAGGGAGCGCTCACTGCATTTTGAGGGGACCGCCTGCGCTCTGCCAGAGGTAGAACTGAAAGATGGAGAACTTTTAAAGCTGCGTCAAAACTGATTGACCGTACCAGGTATTTCTGCTAAGATTGGCTTATGAAATTCTTGTGCTTTATGGGGGAACTGAAAGCCCCCGGATGGGTGATCCATCGCAATCGCAATCGCGCCACAAGTCTCACCGCCGCATAAGCCCGGCACATGTATGGCTTATGCGGCAGAACATGGTGCCATCTGCTTCTTTTAACCCGCTGCGCTCGCGCTGCGGGTGAGAGGTCGTATGGTGCTATTTCTCCCCTGTTTTTTCCTTCTTTTCTGGCCGGGCAGCATGTGCTCTTTTAGCTGTTTGCCGGCCTTCTGATCTATTGCCTGCTTTGAACTGTTAGTCGTGCCTGCTTTGCGCTATGAGGTCGTTCGTGTCTGCCCGTTGTGTCCTGCTTTTTAGCGGTGAAAGGATAACCGTATGACAATGACCCGCGAGACACGCGAAGCGCGCTCAGATCGGCATACGCTCTGGCGCAATCGGGACTATCTACTTCTCTGGTGTGGTCAGGCTATCTCGACAGTTGGAAATAGTGTTTCAGACCTGGCTTTTCCCCTGCTGGTCCTGGCTACGACCGGTTCGCCTGTCCAGGCTGGCCTGGTTGGGGCACTGAATACCCTGGTCAGCGCGCTCATCGCCCTGCCCGCCGGGGTCATGGTGGATCGTTGGGACCGCAAACGCGTCATGCTCTACTGTGATGTGGTGCGCTGTCTCTGCCTGGGCAGTATTCCCCTGGCCCTGGCGACCGGCCATCTGACCATCTATCAGCTTTACCTGACATCGCTGCTGGAAGGGCTGCTGGCCAGATTGTTTGAACTGGCGCACACGGCCAGCCTGGCGCAGGTAGTCGAAAATGCTCAGTTGACCTCGGCGGTCGCGCTGGATGAAGTCATGGAGGGCACCACCACGCTGGGCGGACCCTCGTTGAGCGGACTGCTCTTTGGTCTGGGACGGTCCCTGCCGTTTCTGGCCGATGCCATTTCATACGCCATCTCCATTCTGACTCTGCTGCTGATCCGCGTGCCTTTTCAGGGAGAGCGCCTGAGCCAGCGGCGCCATCTGGCCGCCGAAGTACAGGCGGGTATGCGATGGGTGTGGCAGCAGCCATTTATTCGCATGATGACCCTGCTCATGTCCGCCGGCGCCCTGGTTCTTTCCGGCAGCACGCTGGCCGTGATTGTCCTGGCCGAGCAGAGAGGTGCTTCCCCGTGGCTTATCGGCGTTATCTTCGCCTGTGGAGGGGTTGGTTCGCTGCTGGGCGCGCCGCTGGCTGCGCTGTTGGGAAAACGTCTGCGTGTCGGGCAATCGGTTCTCCTCTGCCGCTGGCTGATGGCCCTGCTCTGGCCTCTCTATCTGCTCATGCCGCTGCCCTGGATGCTGGGACTGGTCGAGTTTGGCATCGGTTTCGCTGATCCTCTGGAGGATGTCGCCTACTTCAGTTATCGCTTAAAGCTGATCCCGGAAGAACTGCGCGGGCGCGTGCTCAGCGTCTGCCGGCTTTTTCCAGGTATTACCCGCTCGTGCGGTCTGCTCCTCATGGGATGGTTGCTGCAAACGATGGGCGCGGTCCCGGCGCTGCTGCTGGCCTGGCTGGTTCTGCTTCTCACAGCCTTGCTGGCTACGACAAGTCGCCAGGTGCGCCAGGCCGGACGGGAGCTATAGGCGCCCTGCGCAACTTTTGGCAGTTCCAGGCGTAATCCTATGAGAATGTTTCGCTATAATCGAGCGCTACTATGGCCATGAACAGAGAAAAGGGTATAGATGATGTCACAGCAAATGCAATTTGATGAAGAACAGCGCGGCTACGAGGGAACGCGAGCGTATGAAACAGCTTATACGCCGACCATGGGCGAAGCGAGCGGCACTTATGATCGGCGTTTCGCGGAGATGCCAGCCCAGAAAATTGCCGCGAACTATGTACCTGATCAAAAAAGCAGCCCCTCAGCCGGTCAACGCCTGGCCCTGGCTATCGTCTCCATGATTGTCCTGATTGGCGCGCTATTTGCGCTGACCGTTGATGCGTATACGTCAATGCAAATGATAGCCGCGCGCCTTGTGGGGGTCATCGTAGTGTGCCTTTCCACCGTCGCCATCAACTTTATCTTCGGGCGGAGACGCTAACCGGCGCCGGTGAGAGCAATGGCCAGTTCAACAGAGCGGCGTATGGATCTGTTGAACTGGCTCGTCGCTTAGCCGAGCTTGTACGTCACCATG
>DASZXF010000508.1:0-3501 GCA_035546055.1 Ktedonobacteraceae bacterium | reverse complement strand
GGCTGCCGCTGCAAGTTCACCCAGCTTGAGCCAGGTTTCGCCCAGACCCAGGTAGACCTGCGCGCGGGTAGGCCATGCCTGCCGTTCGGGCGTCTCGACGCCGCTCTCCAGCAGACGCAAGGCCACGCGCAAATGATGCAGCGCTTCCCGCTGAGCCTGCTGGTGGAGCGCGTCAGCGCCCGCGCGCAGACTCCAGCGCAGCGCCGCCTCGTGCTGATCGCTCAGGACATACTGCCGGGCCAGTTCAGCCGCGTGAGCAGGCGCGAGCGCGCCGTAGTGCTCCTCAAGCGCGGCCCCTAACGCTCCGTGGAGCTGGCGGCGTCGGGGTGTGGCTATCTCCGCAGCCAGCATCTCCTGAACCATGCCCTGGTTAAAAGCAAACAGCGGAGGGCCAGCCGGTTCCTCAACCAGAGGAGGAGAGGAAGCTGGCAAAACACTGGTGAGCAGAGAAGCCTGGAGCGCCTCGTCCAGCAGCGTGCGGGCGCGTTCTTCGCTCAATCCACAGGCGCGCGCCAGCGGTGGCAGGGCAAAAGTCCGGCCCAGCAGGGCGGCCACCTGGAGCAGCTCGCGGCAGGCCAGACCTTGCAGGCGCTCTTGAAGGGCCAGCGTTATCCGCTCAGGCCAGGGCGTGCTTCCTATCGGCGCCGTCGTCTGCCACATGCCCGCGCGCATCACCAGGCGCTGGCTCAGGCAAAGAGCGCGTACCAGTTCTTCTAAATAGAAGGGATTGCCGCCCGCGCGCGCCAGCAGTTCCTCAGCCAGTCCCTCCGCCAGGACACCTGGCAATAGCGCGCGGATATGCGCCATCGCGGCAGTTGGAGGCAGGGCGCCCAGAGGCACCATCAGCAAGAGTCCCTGGCGCATCAGTTCGGCGAGCAACTGGCGTGCCTGTTCGGCCTGCGCGGGTCGAGCAGACGGGCTATCCGGCGGATCATCTGCCTGAAACTGCATGGTCTGCGGTGGACGGGTCGCGCCAATCAGCGCGACGCGGCTCTCGTGCAGGCGGACGGTGAGATACATGGTCAATTCCAGCGTCATGCTATCGGCCAGGTGCATATTATCCAGGCAGAAGACGACTGCGCGCTCCAGGGACACGCGCTCCAGGAGCGTAGCCACGGCATCAAAGAGGCGAAATCTGGCCTGATCCGGGGTCAGCGGCTCTGGTTGAGGAACCACGCGCAGACGGAAAGGCAGTTCAGGGAAAAGCTGACCAAGCGCCGCGATCAACGGCTCCCCGGTCAGAGAAACATCGGCGGACGAGCCAGGACCGCTCTCGGCGAGCACATCTTCCAGGCCCGTATAACGGCGCAATTCAGCCTCTGAAGCCGTGCGCACGAACGGACGCAGAGCCTCAATGAAAGGCAAATACGGAAACAGGCTCCCGGACGCATAGGCGTATCCCTGGAAAACAACCAGCCCCTGCTCAGAGGCTTCCCTCGCCAGTTCTTCCAGCAAGCGGGATTTCCCTATACCCATTTCTCCGCTAATCATGGCCGCGCGTGGCCCCTGGCAGGGCGCACTCCTGGCATTCTTCAGCACAGTCCGCAGCCATTGCATCTCCGTTTCACGCCCCACCAGGGGGAGCGCCGCCTTCGGCGTAGCCACGCCGAAAGGATCGACAAATGGTGCCTGCATAGCATCTCCCGATCTCTTCTGTTTATCTGTTCCTGCTTCTGCGCGAGAACGCAGCGGACGACGTTTGACCGCTCAACGCCGGCCAGATATCGTGGTAGACAAAGAGCGCATAGTAGACCAGTAAAAATGGCAGGTCGGCGCCCAGGTAGAGCCAGAAAATCGGCTCGGCCTGTAACCACAACAAATGATAGAGGAGCGCAGCCGCGACCAGCGTTCCATACACCAGCGCCACCAGGGCCAGCGGTCGCACCCGCGCCCATTCGCGTTCGGCGGAGAGCCAGAAAGCGCCGGCGGCGTTGCCCAGGATAATCGCCCCGATAAAGCGATCAAGGATGGCCGGAATACTGCTCGGCCAGAGAGGTAACTGAAGCTCAGGAAGAAAGAAAAAGCCCAGGCCGACACAGAGGTTGACCGCCCCGGCCAGCAAGGCCAGCACCCGCTCCGTCCGGCTGAATTCAAGGTATCTCATAGCCTGTACACCTACCTCCTGCTCTGCGCAAACTATAGATCTGTGCCTGGAGAGATGCGCCTCCTATGCGCTTCCCTCCTGTGTACCCCGCAGACAACCTGTTTGCCCTGATCTGTAGCGCATCACGCCAGAGAGAAACATTTCGCCTGTGCATGATTATACGCCAGTTACGCTATTTTTCGACTCATTTAAGGACACAATTTTTACCTGTCGGTAGAAATGCGCAATATCTGGAAAAACCTGCTTCTGTCTGCCAGCGGGGACATGTGCTGAAGCTCCATCTGGCCAGGAGACAGACGCCCTGGCTCGGACTGGCATCCTCGTTTTCTCTCAAACAAGTGAAAACCTGGGTAATCTCACCCATGTCTGGCCTCCTGCTTTCGCGTACACTCTCGTTATTGAATAGTCTGGTCGAATGGGAAGGTATCACTGGCATCATGCATTATCGAGTAGCTATGCGGGAGAGTCATTCCGCCACCTGGCGCTGGAGGTCTCCCCTTTTGAGATCGCTCCATGACGTGCTGAATATCCTGAACCTCTATCGCGCGTTGCCAGAGGAGCGCATCCGTGTGTTTCTCTTCGTCTCCGAGGTCACGCCGCCGCAGATGGACGCGATGCTCAAACGAGCGAATCAGGGAGAACTGACCACTGCCATTACGGTCAGGGAACTCTGGGACGCTCGCCGCACAAACTGGATGGAAATCAGGCGTCTGGAAATCGAACTGGGAGAGGGAGGCGATCATGACCAGCCCTATGATGGAAACCTGATCTGCGGTCATTTTCACACGCTTGTCTGGACCGTCTTGCTGGCCCGGCGAGCACGTGGAGAACTTCTCTCCTGACAGGGACTGGAGCCCTCTATCTCCAGAAAGGGAGCATTCGTGACCTATTCACATACAGCCTCATCTCCAGCCAGCGCAACGGCCCTGGCAACAGCTCTGGCCGCATTCCGGCAGCGCTATCCCACCTTTGAGGCCACGCAAGACCTTGATGCGCTCCGTGCCACGGAGTATGCTCGCCTGGACGCCCGGCGGCACGTCTACCTGGATTACACCGGCGCGGGACTTTATGCCGAATGCCAGTTGCGAGAACACCTGGAATTGCTGCGTTGCCATGTCTTCGGCAATCCCCATTCCACCAATCCGGCCTCACAGGCCATGACTCACCTGGTAGATCGCGCTCGCCAGTCTGTGCTCAGTTACTTTCATGCCTCGCCAGAGGAGTACGTGGTCATCTTCACCCCCAATGCCAGCGGCGCCCTCAAGCTCGTTGGAGAGTCCTACCCCTTTCAGCCAGGCGGGCGCTATCTGCTCACCGCCGATAATCACAATTCGGTGAATGGCCTGCGCGAATTCGCGCGCGCGCAAGGCGCCAGCGTCACCTATGTGCCCCTGGAG
>DASZXF010000507.1:0-2565 GCA_035546055.1 Ktedonobacteraceae bacterium | reverse complement strand
GGGCTTTGTGGTGGGCGGGTCGCTGCTGACCGAGGTGGTCTTTTCCTATCCGGGCATCGGCTTCGCGCTCTTGCAGGCGGCGCAGAACTCGGATTATCCGCTCTTGCAGGGGATCTTTTTGCTGATCGCCATCGCGGTCTTAGGAGCCAATTTTATCGCGGATCTGGTCTATGTGGCCCTGGACCCACGGGTGCGCTAGAGAAAGGAATATGCCATGAGTATGTCATCGCCATTTCCCGGTGCTGAGGAAACGTCTGAACTGGCCACGGAAAAGGTTGTAGCCCAATCGCAGCCGCCGGCTGGAAACTCCCCGGGGCCGGCAGGCGGCTTTGGAGGAGTGTTGTGGCGGATTTTCACCATGAATCGCAAAGCCAGCGTCGGCATCAGCATTGTGCTCTTTTTTGTGATTGTGGCGCTGATCGGGCCGATCTTCCTGCGTACCGATCCCAGCGAATTAACCAATGATATCCTGGTCTCGCCGAGTTCCGCGCACTGGCTGGGTACCACCCTGACCGGTCAGGACATCTTCAGCCAGTTGATCGCCGGCACGCGCGTCTCCATCCTCTGGGGTTTTGCCACCGGTCTGTTCGTCACCGCCGTCTCGGTCGTGGTCGGTCTGGTCGCCGGCTACATGGGCGGGATTGTGGACGATATTCTAACCCTGCTGATCAACATCTTTCTGGTTCTGCCCGGCTTTCCGCTGGCGGTGGTCATGGCGGCCTATGTGCCCGTGAAGGGACCGCTGACGGTGGCGCTGGTCATCGCCATCACCAGCTGGGCGTACCAGGCGCGAGTGCTGCGGGCGCAGACGCTTTCCATGCGCAACCGCGACTTCGTGGAGTCGGCGCGTTCCAACGGCGAGTCGGTGCTGCGCATCATCTTTTTTGAGATCTTCCCCAACGAAATCGCCATTGTGGCGGCGGGCTTTGTCGGTACGGCCATTTACGTCATTCTGGCGGCGGCGGGTCTGGAATTTCTGGGGTTGGGTGATGTCACCGTCATCGACTGGGGCACGATGTTCTACTGGGCGCAGAACAATGACGCGTTATTGCAGGGAGCATGGTGGTGGTTTGTGGCGCCGGGAGCCTGTGTGGCCTTGCTGGGGGCGGGACTGGCGCTGATCAACTTTGGCATTGATGAAGTCGCCAATCCGCGTTTGCGCGCGGAGAAAAAACTGAGCAAACGCGAAGTGCGTGCGGTCACCGAAAGCAGTGTGAAGGAAGTCGCGGGCTAAGGCATAGAGAGACGCCGCCCACGAAGCGGCGTCTCTCTATGGGGCCAGCAGGCGTTTTTTGCGCTTGATGGCGTCGAAATAGTCGGGATTCAGTTCCAGCGCTCTATTGACCGCCGCCAGAGCCTCCTGGCGGCGTCCCAGAATGCTCAAAGCCCAGGCTTTGCCATCCCAGGCCGGGACAAAGGCGGGTTCCAGTTCCAGCGTATGTTCAAAGGCCGCCAGCGCTTCCTCGTACCTGGCGAGCATGGCCAGGTTGGTGCCTTTCGCATACCAGATCTCCGCGCTCTGCGGGTCCAATGCCAGAGCGCGCTCGCTGGCTGCCAGAGCCTCCTGGTAGCGAATCGCTCCCGACAGCTCATGGCTATAGTTGAGCCAGAAACGCGCCCGCTCTTTTTGCTGTGCTTCATCCATCGTCTTTGCGCATCTTTCTTTTTAACTGATTTGCCTCAAGCTTAGCGCATCATCCTGCCTTTGGCAAGGAGGCGCGCCGGGTTCATCACGGCTCTGTTCGGGCGGAAGGCCAGGAAGCCAGGACGCGCTGGTAGGCCTCCCAGGTATCGACATCGGCGTTGAGCATCTCTTCGCCGACGGCCAGCGTAGCGATGTCCTGCGGGTGGCGTTTGAGAACGCTGCGCCCGCCCTCGTCGCCGCTAACCTGGAGTAACTCGGGCGCAAGGTCGAGTGAGAACAGCACCGGATTGCCGCGCTGCCCGGCGTAGAGCGGCAGGACGATGCGTTTTCCGCTTGTGGTGTGCAGATCTATCAGACCGTCGATCAGATTGGCGCTAATCATCGGCTGATCGCCCAGCAGGAAGATAACGCCTGCCAGTTCGCGCGCCGGCTGGTCCGTGAGCAGGGCACGCAGACCGGCCTGCATGGAGGTACTCTGTCCGTCGGCAAAGGCGGGATTTTCGACAATCCGCACAGTCCCTGTCAGCTCGCCGAGCTGGAGGTGCGCGCGCACCTCCTCCGCCTGGTGACCCAGCACCAGCACGACCGGGCGGGCGCGCGAACCAAGCGCGGCTGCGATCACATGTGCCAGCACAGGCCGCTGCTGGAGCGGTAGAAGGAGCTTGTTGCGTCCATCGCTCATGCGACTGGACGTGCCGGCGGCCAGAATAATCGCGGCTGTGTGCATCATGCCATCCTTTCACAACGCTCTGCTGTTGCAAGCAGAGATAGCTTCTCAGCGGACCAGAGGAAAATGGTTATTCGCAGGGATTGATTTAATGGGATCTGAAATGAACCCAGATGACCTATCAGCCTCCGGCGGTCTTGTGCTTAATGTTATAATAGCGCCTGAGTCTGGGAAAACTCGCCAAGACATTGGA
>DASZXF010000506.1:0-2560 GCA_035546055.1 Ktedonobacteraceae bacterium | reverse complement strand
TCGCGCAGGGGGGAGCGAATTGTAGCGGATATGGCGCGAAGTTGAATCTGACGCGTGATCGTCTGGCGGCGGTGTATCAGAACAAGACCCTGTATCAGCAGGGATATCAGGGGCAGAAGATGACCATCGGCGTGGCCGAGTTTGACGAGCCATATGATCCCCAGGACATCGCTCAGTACGCGAATTGCGCGGGTCTGCCTGCGCCGCATATTCAGAACATTCAGGTGGACGGGCCAACGGCTGCCGGAGCTGGCGAGGGCGAGGCCGCGCTGGACCTGGAATTGATCGCCGGACTGGCTCCACAGGCGCAGATTCTGGATTACCAGGCAGGTACGAACGATGGCGCCATCTCTTTCGCCCAGGCTCTCGTGGACGTGTTTAACCGGGTCGCGGCTGATCGCAAGGTGCAGGTATTGAGCGTGAGCTATGGGACGGGCGATAACTCGTTCAGTCAGAGCGAGCAGGCTGCCGTCAATCGCAGTTTGCGCAATCTGGCCGCCGAGGGCATTTCAGTCTTTGTCAGCAGCGGGGACTGCGGAGCGTACTCGCAGCGGGTGCAACATCTGGCCATGGTTTCTTTCCCGGCCAGCGCGCCCTACGCGATCTCGGTGGGTGGCACGCATTTGCAAGTGACGACCAGCAGCGCGCGGGCCAGTGAGGATGTCTGGCGTGACGATGATGGCGCGCCGGTCTGTCAGAACGAGTGGGGCAGCGGCGGCGGGGTCAGCCAGAATCCCGACTTCAAGCGTCCATCCTGGCAGGTGGGCCCGGGAACCACCAATCAGTACAATGGCGCCTCGCGCGCGGTGATTACCGCGAATCTGATCCCTGTCTCGGCTCCCAACGGTCTGCGCCAGGTGCCCGATGTCGCGGCGGCGGCCTTCCCGAACATCTCGATCTATTATCAGGGCACGTGGTACGCCTTCGGGGGGACCAGCGCGGCTGCGCCCATCTGGGCTGCCGGGGCGCTGCTGGTGGATCAGGGATTGATGGCCCATAGCAAGGGCTTGCTGGGAGGTGTGCCCACCTTCTATGCGCTGGCCAATCATCCTGGCGCCTTCCATCCGTACACGGATATCACTCAGGGAGATAATCTCTTCTACCCGGCGACCCGTGGTTGGGATTATTCTACTGGCTGGGGAGCGCCCAATTTCAGCGATATTCTCCAGCTTGCTTTAAGCAGGTAGCACGTGGGGATTTGTCCTGGCAGGCGGTATGTGCTCACGAGCGCGTGCCGCCTGTTTGTATTGCGCAGGCAGGCGATGGCAGGAGATGAGAGCAGGGCGCAGATCATTCCTCAATCAATTGGTTACACGCCATATCTGAGCCACGCAGCCAGGTGGCGGCGGGCTGCTCCAATTGCTGACGCAGAGGTGCTGATAGGCGGAGTGCTTTAACCGATGGCTTCCAGGCGTTCTACCAGCAGACGCACAGCCTCCTGCCGGCCAACGCGGTGTGACAACTCTTCCTGGTAGAAGCTCATCCTTTCCATGCGTGCAGTGATAAACTCATGCTGTGCGGTTCCACAGGCCAGATCGGTCAGTGCCGCCCTGGCCGCGCTATATTCAAGATCAATCTGCTGAAGCAAATGAGCGATTTCACTCTGTCCCATGAGGATGTTCCCTTTGCTCGATAGGTACTTTTATCTCAGTATAAGCTGGCTTTTCCACATGAGCCTGCCATGCGAGCAGTCTTCCCGGCACGCTTTCTGGCGCTTATCATGGCTCATATTCCCAGATTACTACTAGTATGCTTGCCAGGACAGGTATGTTACAATAGCATCTATCTATCAACCAGATGACAACTACAGAACATCTGGTAATATTTGCTTCTTATGGGACATCTGCATATGCTGAAGATTGGCCCCCGGGATGCATGTATTCCGAAATATTCCCGCTAAGAGGGTTGTCAGACATGAAGCCGAACAATGCGTTAAAGCAGGAACGCGAATTGCGCGGTTGGTCTCAGGCACGGGTTGCGGAGGAGATAGGCACAACCGCTTTGAATGTTGGTCGTTGGGAACGCGGGACTTCGCAGCCATATCCTCATTTTCGCGAGAAGTTATGCAAATTATTTGGCAAAGATGCCAGGGAGTTGGGGCTGATGGATGACGATGAGGGAGAAGCGCCCAGGGGCGTTCTCTCTGAGCGTACACCCTCGGGCGCGCTTCTCTCGTCAGGTCTGTATGATCCGGCTATTCCCCTGCCGTCTCCGCAGAGTACGCAACTGGTAGGGCGCGCTCATTTGCTGGCCCGCTTAAAAGAGCGGCTCTGCTCCGAGCGCGCGCCGGTGCTGCTGGCTCTGCATGGTCTGCCTGGCGTGGGCAAGACAGCGCTGGCCAGCGCCCTGGCCTCTGACGCGGACGTGCGGGCCCATTTTCACGATGGCATTCTCTGGGCCGGGCCGGGATTGCAGCCGGATATCATCGAACTGCTGAGCCGCTGGGGTGCTCTGCTGGGTATTACGGCCAGCTCGGTCCGTCTGGAAAGCGCGGAAGACTGGGCCAGGGCAATTCGCACCGCCATAGGTCTGCGGCGTATGCTGCTGGTCGTCGATGACG
>DASZXF010000505.1:0-5797 GCA_035546055.1 Ktedonobacteraceae bacterium | reverse complement strand
CTCGCCAGACCTCATCCTTTCCCTGGGGGCGGGGAAACGCGCCCTTGCGGTGCTGGAAAAATTGGTTTGGGGTAGGGCGGCATGGCAAGCCACAGACGGAAAATCGTTAGAAGAGGAAAAAGCGGTATATGAAGAAGCTTGTCTGATTGGCCGGAGAGCTAGCTATTCGGGGAGAATATCCCTATAATAGGGAGTGGCATTTTGCCGGAGAGGCGATCAAGCGGTCAAATCTCAACGAAATTTGGAATCAAGAGGAGGCATTTATGCCTATGGTTATCCTGCAATTAGTGCTGGTTGCTCTGCTGGGCTATCTCTGGGGGTCGATTCCTTCAGGGTACTGGATGGGCAAGCTCTTGCGCGGGCCGAATTTTGATGTGCGCGACTACGGGAGCCATAAAATAGGGGCGACCAACGTCCTGCGCACGCTGGGTAAATGGCCGGCGGCGGTCGTCTTCGTCTTTGATCTCTCAAAAGGGCTGCTGCCAACTTTGATTGGCCTGTTTGTGCCGTTTTTCTTCGCCGGCGGCTGGGGCGCGCCCCTGGCTGGTCTGGCAGCTCTGCTGGGCCATTGTTTCCCCGTATTTATTGGCTTCAAAGGTGGACGTGGGGTCATGACTGGCGCGGGCGTTATTCTGCTGCTTTCGCCTCTTACTTTTGTGGTCTGCGCGTTCTTTGCGGTCGCGACCATTGCTATCTGGCGCTATGTCTCGCTGGGTTCAATCGTCGGTTGTCTCTCCGCGATGGTATGCGGGGTGATTCTCTACCTGGTCGGCCAGGCCAATCCGCACTTTTTCGCGGCCATAGGCCTGCCCACGCTGTGTTATCTGATTGTCGGTCCTGGTCTGATTGTGCTCTTTCATCACGACAATATCGGGCGTTTGCTATCCGGCAAGGAACGCAAAATTGGCCAGAAGGTTGAGACTGGCGAAAAGACCAGATCAGCACAGGCCTGAAGCGGCGGCAAGGTCTTTTCGACGTTCATCTGCTTGCCAAATGCGCACCAGCGCGTTATACTGAGACTCATCCCGCAGAAACGCGTCATAAGCATAAAGCATGTGGAGTGAATTGTGCAGAGAGCGAAGCGAACGAAGAAAGATCAGATCAAACACCTGGTAGTGATTGGTAGCGGCAAAGGTGGCGTGGGCAAATCGACGGTGAGCGTCAACCTGGCCCTGGCCCTGGCGGCTCAGGGCGCGCGTGTCGGGCTGCTGGATGGTGATACTTATGGGCCCAGCGTTCCCTTGATGCTGGGCGTGCGCAAACGCGGCGAAAGCGGCGGCTGGGGCAGCACACTTCCCCTGGGTTTTCGCCGGCAGCCCGCTCCTGAACAGATGATGCAGCCTCTGCTTCGCTATGGCATCAAGGTTATGTCAGCAGGCTTTTTTCTTGGTGAAGATCAGGCTGTCGCGCCTATGCCCGATGTGCAGGGTCTGCTGATTCGTCAGTTGATTTTTGGCGTCAACTGGGGCGAGCTGGATTATCTACTGATCGACCTGCCGCCCGGCAATGGCGAGCCACAGGCCACCCTGGTACGCGAACTGGAGTTGAGCGGTGCGCTGCTGGTCACAACTCCCCAGGATGTCGCGCGCCTGGATACGGCGCGGGCGCTGGCCATGTTCCGCCAGGCCGGGGTGCGCGTGCTGGGGGTAGTCCGCAACATGAGCGGCTTTAGCTGTCCCCACTGTGGGGAAATGATTGACATCTTTCCCGTGGGCCAGCAGGTGCGCGCGGCCCTGGATGATCTGCCGATGCTGGCCACCATTCCCCTGCATCCTCCTACCGCCGCCGGCGGTGATCTCGGTCAGCCGGTCGCAGTCGCTTTACCAGAATCCACCGCCGCCCTGGCTTTTCAAACCCTGGCCCGGAACATTGCTGATCTGCTTCCATATGAGCACCTGGAAGAGGATCGGGGAGCCTGATCTGTCCCTTCGCTTTCTCCCCATTCTATCTGCTTCTTTATCAGGACGAAGCAGACCAGTGGATCGACCATGAAGAGACAGCGCAGGGGGCGGCCTCTCTCTGCTATAATAGTTTCAGTGTCCTCATTTCAGTGTCCTCAAGCGGATCGATATGCTATGGCAAGCTGGACTGTTCCTGTCCTGGACGGGAGTAGATGAAGAGATCGCAAAGGCCAACGTTTTTGTCATAGGGGAACAAGATGGGGATTTTTCTCTCGAAGAGGAGGCCGTTTCATGCCAATTTGTCCGATTTGTGATGATACAGGGTTGCGTAACTCGGACTCTACTCACCCTCAATTCTGCATTTGCGCGGCGGGAAAGCAGGCGCGGCGTCAGTGGGAAACCAGCCGCAGCGCCTCCCAGGGGCGCGCGCAGCCACGTCCAGCCAGCTTTATCGATATTGCCAATCTGGACGACGTGAATGCCAGCGTGGATGCCATGCGCGCCTCTCTGCTCGGAGCGGGCGGCAGTGAAGTTGAAGCGCCGCAGCGTCCTGCGGTGGCCGCGCTGCTCTATCAGGTGGCTCATGCCGGCCACGAAGTTTCGGCCTATGAGGCAACACAACTCTATGAACTGGCGAAGGCGCTGGAAGGTTTTTTGAGTGCCCTGGCGCCTCTGGGCCGCAGTCACCGGCGTCCATGAAGTATCGCCAGAAAAGCAGAGGACATGGATCGGCCAGGGATGCACCCCTGGTTGATCCATGCCTTCTGCTTTTCTGGCGAATGCTGATAGGTCTTAGCGTTTGCGCTGGACGACGAAATCAATGACCTCATCTAACAACTCGCGGTCGGGAGAGGCCGGGAACTGGTAAAGGGCCGCGCGGGCCTTATCAGCGTAGGAATAGGCGTCTTTCCTGGCGAGTTCCGCGCTTCCGCCGGTCAGCACCCAGCCAATGACCTCCTGAATCTCCTGCTCGTCGTGGCTGTTTTCGTTCAAGAGCTTCTGTACCAGTTCATGATGACCATTGAGAGGTTGTCCTTGCAGCGCGTAGATCAGGGGCAGCGTCACCATGCCCTGGCGCAGATCGTTGCCAGCCGGTTTGCCAATCGTGCTCTGGTCCTCGGTATAGTCGAGAATATCGTCGATAATCTGGAACGCGATGCCCAGATTCAAACCGTAGGTATAGAGCAGATCGATCTCTTGCTCCGAGGCTCCTCCGACGATAGCCCCGCCTTTACAGCAGGCCGCGATCAGGGCAGCAGTTTTGTGGCTGATCTTCTCATAATAGCTTTGCAGGGTCATATTCGCCTGTCCGGCAGTCATCAACTCAATAATCGTGCCCTCGCAGACCGTCGCCACCGTATCAGAAAAGAGATGATCAATGCGTGGATCTTCGATGTCCGCGATCAGGCCAGCGGTTTTGGCAAAGTAGTAATCGCCCAGGAGAATAGCGATATGGTCGCCCCAGAGCGCGTTAACGGTGGGATTCCCCCGGCGAGTCAGCGACTTATCCACGATATCATCGTGAATCAGCGTGGCCAGGTGGACCATCTCGAAGGCGACACTGAGGAACAGCAATTTATCCAGACGGTAATGCTTCATTTTACCGGAAAGCAGCGTGAGCGCGGTTCTGAGACGTTTGCCAGGCGAACCCAGCGCGTGCATAGATGCAGAATGCAAGATATCCAGGCCAGAGGTGGCGCGCTCCTTGAAAAGCGTGTCCACCCGGGCCAGATCAGGCTCAATGCTGGCGAATAGGCGGCTCAAAGTGGCCGTATCGTTCATATTTCAAGGCTCTCCATTTCGGGCACCGCTAGCACTTCTCCAATTAAGAGCGGGTCTTCGCGCTCGATAGCTCTGTCCCGTTTGTAAGTACCCTGCGTGATGCTCCTTCGCTTAGTATCTGTTAAAATTATAGCACGGTAGAGCCATAAAAGACGAATAGAGAACGGGCGCGTTCCTGACCATTGGCAGGCATCAGACCTCAGCAGTGACATCCAGTTCCATCAGATCTTCCTGTACATAGCCGGCGGTCATGTTAAGCTCCTCCAGGGCATTCAGGGCTGTGCGATACTCCTGCCAGGTCAGACGGCGGTTGAGGATGGGATCATTGACGGCTTTCCAGGCGGGAAAATACTGATCCATCAGACTGACCGGCGTATCTGGTCCCAGTTCTTCCGCGATCCAGCGCAGGACTTCCCGCGTCCCGGAGATATCTTCGGGCATGACCAGGTGGCGAATCAGCAGCCCCCGGCGTCCGATACCCTCCTCGTCGAGCTGGAGCGGGCCAACCTGGCGATACATTTCGCGCAGGGTGAGCTGATTCGACTCGACATAATGGGGCATTTTGGAGGTGCGCAGGGCGTGTTTGTTATCGGAATACTTTGAGTCCGGCAAGTAGATATCCACCACGCCATCCAGCAGTTTGAGGGTTTCCAGGTTTTCATAGCCCGCGCAGTTGTAGACCAGCGGCAGGCGCAGCCCCTTGCCACAGGCAATAACCAGCGCCTTGAGAATTTGCGGGACGAAATGGGTAGGCGTGACCAGATCGAGATTATGGCAGCGCTTTCTCTGGAGATAGAGCATCATATCGGCCAGGCGCTCCGGGCCTACGCGATGGCCCAGACCTCCCTGACTCAGCGAGAAGTTCTGACAGTAAGTGCAGCGCGCCTGGCAGTAGCCAAAGAAGATCGTGCCGGCCCCGCGTGTCCCGCTGATGGGCGGCTCCTCGCGCCGGTGGACGTTCCACGAGGCGACAATGGCCTCGGTTTTGGAGTGGCAAACGCCTGTCTTTCCCGCGATGCGGTCGCAACGGCAGTTTTGCGGACAGATAGTGCAACTGCGCAAGATTTCCCAGGCCGCTTCTGCTCGTTCGGCCAGTTCACCAGTTTCGTAGAGTTGTAAATAACTTGGGTAGAGCATAACACATGATTCCTCAGCTCGCTCGTATTCTTTTCCCGGGCCAGAACAGACCGAAAGCTCGTACTTACCCTGGTCCGCCTGGTGGTAGTTGGCGGCCAGGGTAAGTACGAGGCTTCATGTTGTTCTGTAAGGCGCGTCTATCGCTTTTAACAGGAGCTCAGGTGGTTTGTTCGCCCGCCGTCGGCCATTTATAGCCGCGCCGGGATGGACGCGTGACGGGCTTACGTGGCCCCTGAGCATTTTTCCGCGCCACTTTGGCGCTGCGCGGCTTCACATCGTCGGCGCGCGCCGTTTTCACTGTTTTGACTTTCTGCGGACCGCTCGCACCCGCTTTTGGGGATCTGGCCGCCCGGCGAACTGGAGCCGGCGGTGGCGCCGGCTCGCTGACCTCCTGCTCCGGGTGTGCAGAGGTGTGCTCGATCAGAGAGCTGGTTTCGTTCTCAACCTCGTTCCAGAAGCGGGCCTGTTTGCGCTGAGACGGACGCGAACCGTGTAGCACTCGCCCATCGGGCAGGCGGGTCACCGGCCTTTCGTAGGCGGGAGCAGGTCGCGAGGCATGGTCCCGCGGCTCAGCGCGTTCGTAGTCGGTAAAGCGTTCGTAATCGCCCTCGAATTGCGCCCTGCCGGGATGCTGAGCCGGGGTATCCTGCCAGGGAGCCTGTTGATTGGCGTAATCACACTGAGGGCCGGGACGACTTTGCCAGCGCGGGTTATAGTTATCGCGACGAGTGCCAGGACCGCTGCCGCGCTGTCCGTGAGCGAACTGCTCACGCTCGCGCCCGTTGTTTTCAAAGGGACGCCTTTGATTATTTCCCCGGTACTCATGGGTATCCTGTTGAAAGCGGGGAGCGCGGCCAGTTCCCCGGTACTCAGGGCCATCCTGCTGGAAGCGCGGCGGGCGATTGGCGCCGCGATAATGGGAATCGGAACCATCCTGCTGAAAACGGGGAGGACGGTTATCCGCGCGCCGGGAATTG
>DASZXF010000504.1:0-2668 GCA_035546055.1 Ktedonobacteraceae bacterium | reverse complement strand
AGTATGTGAGCCGCCACGGCATTGATATCCAGACCCTGCTCAAAGAAGTCGATTTTTCCAGCGGCTATGCCGTGCTCATCAAGCTTGCGGGAAATCTGTTCAATAACCAGCAGCATCTCGATCCGCTGGAGTTTCTCCGGTTGGATGAGCGCAATTTTCATCTGGCGCTCATGGCACTCATCTTGAGGCGCTCCAGTTTCCATGTCGATGACTTCGACACTCCAATAGCAGCAGAGCAACACGCATCCTGTTAAGCAGAGGGCGGATTCCTGCACCAGGCTTGCTCGTGCGATGGGCAATCCGGGCGCGCGAATCGGCGCGAGAAAAGGAGCCATGTATGAAATTTGACGATGTACGGACCCGGCATGAGGTTGACCAGGCACTTGCTGAAGCGATCTCGATGGGAGATATGTCTGTGACCGGCAAAACTCCTGATGGGGATGATCTGTTGTCGCTTACGGCGAAAGGCGTCGTGCGCACGGCCCTGCTCTTTGTCCAGAAGTATATTGAGCAGGCCGATGGGGCACACCGCGATTTTACACCAGAGGAGAAACAGGAACTGGCAGAACATCTCACAACGGCATTGCAGGCGCTGGAAAAATAGCCCGTTGTTTCTGCACTGGTGCTGTGTCGGCGAAAGCGGGCCAGCACTGGTGCCGGAATGGCCAGGAGTATGAAAGGAACACAAAGATGCAACACACACAGAACGTACACGCTGCCAAAGAGGCGCAGGAAAACCGCCAGGACATCTGGCAAGGCACGCCCTCGTATAGTGAGCGTTTCCGCGAGGGGAGAAGCTCCTTTGAAGCTGAGGCCCGGCAGGCTACTCACACGTTTTGCGGCCACTGTGGCTTCTGGGTGGATGGTGGCCACCAGTGCCCGCCGCCCATTGCTTCTGGGAAGACGAGCAAGAGCCAGGTGCAACACGCCGCGCGCCGCTTGACGGCTTTCTGCCAGATGTGCCCGAAACCGGGCGAGATCGAGCAGACGCTCCAGGAGCTTGGGTTTCATCTGGTCTTCTCTCTGCCGGGCGAAGCGAGAGGGGAGTATACGAATCTTCCTCCGCTACCCGCTCAGTTTCACTATGAGGACACGGTAGGCACGTGTGTGGAATTTCTGGCAGGCCCGGATACCCCCTGCCTGGACGATGACGAGTTCGCGGATCTGGCCTCGCCGCGTTACCCTGCCCATGCCAGCCGGTTCTGGTTGACATCGGGCGGGCACGGACTGGCGATGCAGCGCACGCAAGAACTCCTGAGAAAACGTTGGGCGCTGGAGTGGCTGGATCAGCACGCCGTCGAGTTGATGGAACAGGCGGCCTGAAACAGCGCGAGGAAAGGAGCGTCAGACAACGCCATGCATCACCTGCACCTGACACCACAACGACAGGCACATATCTATGCCACCGGTCTTCTGACCATTCTGACCCTTGGAACGCTGGCCGCCATTGGTGCCTGCCTGGCAGCACTCTGGGCGTTGGTCGAGCTGGCGACGCTCCTGGTCACATCCATTGTCGAGTGTTGTTCGCTGTTCGGCCAGACGTATGCCTCGGCTGATCCGCTGGTCAAGTTCCTGCTGCTGGTTGCGCTCGGCTTTGTGATCTATCGCGTGATGCGCAAGGTCTGGAGGTAGCCATGAAGTTCAAAGATCAGATCATGCTTGTCGGCGGCGGCTCTGGCGCGATCACTCTGGTCGCAATCCTGGCCAGCGTCCACGAGCAGCTCATCACGGTAGGTCCGTGGGTGCTGGATGCTCTCCTGGCCTCGCTGGGTTCTCTGGTGCTCTATGGCGGCTTTCGCGTCTACGTGGCGGGCCGCAAGCACTGGCTGACCATACGTGCGCAGGAGTTGGAGGTGCAAAGCCAGCGGCAGCAATTGCGCCAGAATGCAGAGAAACACGAATGGGAAATCAAAGCGTTGCAGGCGGATATTCATGTGCGGTCCAGCCGTATCTACGCTGACTCCAACGGCAATTATCCACTGATCCTGCCGACCATCGTGGATATGCTTCCTGAGCACCTGCAAGGGCAGATCATGACATTCGCTCCCGGGCAAATGAAAGGGCTCCGCTCTGGGCAACCCCGGCCAGAACTGCCAGAGCATGCTGCCAGCAGGCAAGGGGAGGAACCGGCGCTGCACGCAGTGCCGACCCGCGTGCGCTACGAAGATATTGTGCAGCAGATCCCAGCGGGGCATTCCTGTCTGGGCATTTCCGAGCACGGTCTGGAAACCTGTGATTTTCGCGACCTGATGACCATGCTCATCAGCGGCGGCTCCAGCACGGGCAAGAGTAACACCGTCGCCATCAAACTGGACGAAGCCATGCGCATCGGGCGCAACACCCATATGGTCGTGATCGACCCGCACAAGAACAAACCCGACAGCCTGTATCACAAAATCCGCCAGTATGAGTCTCGCTTCCTGTGTCCGGTGGCGCAAAAAGATGAGGAGATCATGCAGGTCTTGCGCTGGTTCAAACAAGAGTTTGACCGGCGGATGGAACTCCCCACCGAGGAACTGGAGGAACTGGACGATATCTTGCTGGTCGTGGATGAAGTGTTCGCGCTCTGCTTCCATCGCGAGGACGAGCGGATCAAGAAACTCATCAAGCTGGTCAGCGGCATTGCGGGGTACGAGAGCCGGGGCTATGGCATGTACGCCTGGTTTCT
>DASZXF010000503.1:0-6547 GCA_035546055.1 Ktedonobacteraceae bacterium | reverse complement strand
GTGTGATACCCTGCGCTATTTGCATATGCAGCGGCCCCCGTTGATCTTTCGCGATGTCAAGCCCGCCAATATCATTCGCGCACATTCTGGCAAGCTCTACCTCATCGATTTTGGCACGACCAGACCCTACAGACCCGGCTGGAAGGATACGGGACCGCTCGGTACGCCGGGCTACGCGGCCCCGGAGCAGTACGGCAGCCGCGCCCATACCACGCCGCAGACCGATATCTACGGTCTGGGGGCGACTCTGCAAACGCTGTTGACCGGCCAGGAGCCGCTGGACATCCTTCAGCACGGTATGTCGCCAGAACTGACCAGGCGTTTGCCGCCAGAGTTGCTGGACATCCTGGCGCGTATGCAGCGCCGCGCGGCCACCGGGCGACCCCGCGACATGGGCGAGGTCAGGCGGGTCTTGCAGGAGATCAAGGACCAGTTTCTCAGCCAGAAAATCAAAGCCGCTGTGCTGATGGGCAGGGATGCGCTCAAAGAGACCTCCTTTTTTGCCACCCTTGCGCTGACCCTGCTCTTTTTTGTCGACCTGGCCTCCTTTACCGCTATGATCTGGCCGGGCATCTGGCTGCTCTCCTTGCTGGCCATGGCGCTCTTTACCGGTCTGAAAAGTGTTTCCAGGTTGCGCGACGCCCGCGACGAGAATCAGGGTGTGCTGAACGCGGACGAAAAAGTGACCATCGTGTGGAAGCAATTCGCCTATTCCTGGTCGTTTGCCCTCTTCGTCGCCTTTTTTATCTATTATCTGACTGCCTTTCTGGCCCTTTTGCAGTCCGCCGGAGGAAATTTTTGGGACACCGATTGGGTTAGCTCTGGTGTAGTGGTTGGTCTGTGCCTGCTGGTGTGCCTTGGCTGGGTGGGCAGATACATGTTGCAACTCCAGGCCCGGCGCCGCCAGGTCAAACAGCGGCAACGGGAGATGCTCATTCAGCAGACCATGTTCAGGCGGCCTTGAGCAAGCTTGCCGGCCCTGACCGGCGCGGCCTCATTTGCGGCAGGAACCAGCCAGAACATATAATGAAGGCGTTAATTAAGGGAGGCAGATTTTGAGCACCGAAGTACGTATATTACCGATCCATGGCATTGGCGAGATATCCCCAGGAGCCGACCTGGGGCTTCTTATCTATGAGGCACTCCAGGCGCAGGGTCTGGCATTACAGCAGGGGGATGTGCTCGTCGTAACGCAAAAAATCGTTTCCAAGGCTGAAGGGCAACTGGTCAAGCTGGAAAGCGTCGAACCGTCCGAGTTCGCGCGCATCGCCGCCGCCACCAGTCGCAAAGATGCTCCCTATATAGAGGTCGTTCTGCGCCAGAGCCGCCGCGTGGTGCGTATGGATCGCGGCGTTTTGCTGACGGAAACCCATCATGGTTTTATCTGCGCCAACGCCGGCATTGACGAGTCCAACGTCAGCGGCAATCAGGGCGAAGTCATGCTGCTACCCGCAGATTCTGACCGCTCGGCCCGCGAGATACGCGCGCGTTTGCAGAATCTTTCTGGCGAGGGCGAGACCTTTGAGATCGGCGTGATTATTTCGGACACCTGGGGACGGCCCTGGCGCAACGGGCAGGTCAACATGGCCATCGGCGTGGCGGGCCTGGAGCCCCTGGCCGATTATCGCGGCCAGTACGATCCCTACGGCTATGAACTGCACGCCAGCGTTATCGCCGTGGCCGACGAACTGGCCAGCGCGGCGGAACTGGTCATGGGCAAGATCGACCGCGTGCCGGTGGCCCTCATTCGTGGCTACCAGTACATCCCCGCCGCAGGCAGCGTACAGAGCCTCCTGCGCGATCCCGCGACCGACATGTTCCGTTAGCAGCTAGAGGATAAGAACGTGACCTTACAGACAGGCCAGCGGGCCGTGACTCAGCCCGCACGCGCTGGCACGCTGGATGAACTGTTGCGGGGACGGCGCAGCGTGCGCCAGTACCAGTCCACGCCCGTCCCGCGCGCCCTGATTGAACGCGTACTGGAGGCAGCTCGCTGGGCGCCCTCTCCGCATGGACGCCAGCCCTGGCGTTTTGTCGTGCTGACACGCCAGGAGCGTAAAGAGCGCCTGGCCGATTTTATGGGCGAAAGCTGGCGCAAAAATCTGGAAATGGACAGACAGGACGCGGCGATTGTGCAGATTCGCCTGGACAAATCGCGCCAGCGCATTCTCCAGGCGCCCGCTTTGATCCTGCCCTGCCTCTACCTGGAGGATCTGGACCGCTATCCCGACGAGCAGCGCCAGCGCGACGAAACCACCATGGCGATTCAAAGTCTGGGCGCCGCCATTCAAAACATGTTGCTCATGGCCTACGACCTGGGACTGGACGGCGGCTGGATGTGCGCGCCCCTCTTCTGTCCCGACGTGGTGTGTCAGGCGCTCGACCTGGATACGCGCCTGATTCCTCACGCGCTGATTACCCTGGGGTACGCGGCTGCCGACCCCAAACGCCGGGAACGCCGGCCATTAAGTGAACTGATAGTTTCTTTTGATTAGAGGTGTGCTGATGATTGTAGTTCTGGCCGGCGGTGTAGGCGCGGCACGTTTCTTACAGGGCGTCGTTCAGGTGGTTCCGCAGGAGGAGATCACCGTCATTGCCAACACGGGCGACGACCGCGAATTTTATGGTCTCCATGTCTCCCCGGATGTCGATATCGTCATGTATACCCTGGCCGGCCTGGTCAACGAAGTCCAGGGCTGGGGCATCATCGGCGATACCTACCACACCATGCAACAACTGACCAGCTATGGACACGAGAACTGGTTTGCCCTGGGGGACCGCGACCTCGCCACCCATATTCACCGCACGCAACAGTTGCGCCAGGGCAGAACCCTGAGCGAGATTACCGACGACCTGCGCGCCCGCCTGGGTCTGCAATTGCGCATCCTGCCCATGAGCGATCAGCCCGTCCAGACGCATATTCAGACCCCCGCAGGTCTGCTGCACTTCGAGGAATATTTCGCCAAACGCCATTGTTCTGACCCTGTACAGGGGGTGCAATTTGTCGGGGCCAGTTCAGCGAAGCCCGCTCCCGGTGTGCTGGATGCCATCAAAGGCGCGGAGGCCATTCTGCTCGCGCCCAGCAATCCCATCGTGAGCATCGGGACCATTCTCGCCGTTCCCGGCATTCACGACGCCCTCCACGAAGCCAGCGGCATGGTTGTCGCGGTCAGTCCGCTCGTCGGCGGCGCGCCCATCAAAGGGCCGGCAGACAAATTGATGAGCGGTCTGCACATGGAAGTCTCGGCGGTAGGCGTGGCTCGCCACTACCGCGATTTTCTCGATGTCATGGTCATCGATCAGCAGGACGCGCATCTCCTGCCCGCCATCGAAGACCTCGGCATTCCGGCCATCGCCACCGATACCATCATGCGCGATGCCGCCAGCAAAGCCGCGCTCGCCCGCGCCGTTCTCAAAGCCGCCGGGCTGGAGCGCTTCAACGCCTGAAATCAAGAGAAGCGAAGGTTATACAGTTTCGTTCTATGAAATACTCAGCACTCGTGCCGGTGAAGTCTCTGGGATTCGCCAAGAGTCGTCTGGCCGCGCACTTCTCTCAGCACCAGCGGGAAATGCTGGTGCTGGACATGTTGCGGCACGTCATCCAGACGCTGGGCGATAGCGATATGTTCGAGCAGGTGTATGTCGTCAGCGCCGACGCGCGCGTTCTGGAACTGGCCTTGCAGTGGGGAGCCGAAGCTCTGCGCGAAACGCAGACCGGCCACAATCCCGCTTTGCAGGCGGCGGCCCTGACCATCATGGCCCGCGCCGCCTGGCGCGCAGGGCTGTACTCTACCTGGCTGGCCCTGACTCAATCCTCCGCTTCTCAAACCCTGCCGGAGCAACTGGTCTTGCAGGCGCTTCACCAGGAGGCTCTGCTGACCATTTCAGCCGATCTGCCGCTCCTGACCCAGGAAGACATCGCACAACTCGCCTGCCAGGCGGAATCCGCCCAGGTCGTGCTGGCCGCCTCCAGCGACGGCACCGGCACCAACGCCCTGCTGGCGCGTCCTCCGCTCGTCCTGCCCTATCTGTTTGGCCAGAACAGCCTGCCCACATATGTGCGCGCCGCCAGAGAACGCCAGCTCAGCTACGCGGTCTATCGTAACGCGCGCCTGGGCTTCGACGTGGACACGCCTGATGATGTGCGTCAACTCGAACAAACAGAACCCTCCAGGTTTGCCCTGGCCGGTTCTGCCATCTAACCCACCATCCTATTTTGTTGGAAAGGATCTTTCCCATGACAACTCTCTCAGAAAAAGCGCGTACCTTCTTGAATGAAAAGCGTTTCGCCGTCCTGGCCACCCTCAACGCCGATGGCTCTGTGCAGCAGACCACCATGTGGTACCTGCTCGAAGGCGATACCATCGTCATGAATACCAAAGTCGGGCGCGTCAAAGAGCGCAACCTGCGCCGCGACCCGCGCATCTCCATCTGCGTCGAGGACGGCTATCGCTATCTCACGGTCAGCGGTACAGCGGAATTTATCGATGATCAGGCCACGACCCAGCAGGACATCTATCGCCTGGCTCTGCGCTATCACGGCGAAGAGGGAGCCGCTCGCCAGATGGCCGAGCAATTTTCGCAAGAGCAGCGCCTCACCGTGCGCCTGACGCCAGAGCGCGTCATCGAAGATTTGTAGAAAAAATCATTTGCGCGCCGGAGAAACGTCTTGATGATGGCTCCTTCGTTTCTTTCTCTGGTGAGCTAACAAAGAGGCGGACGGGTGCCAGCGCGCCTGTCCGCCTCTTTTCTTTATCTCGTGGCCGCCCCGAACGAGACAGGCAGCGCCAGCAGACCGCGTAAGAAGTAGTTCGGGCGGAAGACTGGAGTGCCGCCCTCGATGCGCAGATCAGGCAGACGCCGCAGCATGGTTTCCAGCGCCACCTGGCTTTCCATGCGGGCCAGCGCCGCCCCCAGGCAGTAGTGGATGCCGTAGCCAAAGGCCAGGGTGCGCGCCGGGTGGCGATTGATGTCCAGGCGTTCGGGATCGGGATATTTCTCCTCATCCCGATTGGCCGAACCAACCAGCAGATAAATACTGCTGCCGACGGGAATATCGACTCCGCTAATCGTGACATCCTGCAAGGCCTGGCGCGCCAGCGTGTGAACCGGGCTGACATAGCGCACCAGTTCCTCGACCGCCGCCGGTACCTTTGTCGGATCGGCCAGCAATTGCGCCCACTGTTCAGGATTCTGCAACAGGTGACTCATGCCCACCGCGATCAGATTGGCCGTCGTCTCGTGGCCCGCGAACAGCAGGAAATTGGTCGAAATGATAATCTCATCCTCGCTGAGCACATCGCCGTTCTCCTCGGCCTGGACCATCAGGCTCAGCAGGTCGCTGGTGGGCTGTTTGCGGCGTTCGGCGATCAGGCTGCTCAGGTAGCCTTTCACGTCCGCGAAAACGCCGGCCAGGCGTGGCCAGACATCGGGGCCGTTAAAGACCAGGGTTGCGACAAACTCATTGATCGCCTCTGAACTGGCCCGGATGTAATCTCGTCCGCTGCGTGGAATACCCAGCAGGTCCAGAATCACATTTGAAGGCAGCGGATAGGCCAGGTCGGCCATCAAATCCATCTGACCGTCAGCTATGTGTTGATCAATCAGCTCATCAACCAGGCGCTGCACAGTTGGCCGGAAGGACTCCAGCATACGTGGCGTGAAAGTCTTCTGCATCAACGCGCGCTGGCGCGTGTGGTCCGGCGGGTCCATACCCTGCAGATTTCTGGCCAGAAACGGCACAATCTGCTTGAGAAGGCGGTACTCCTCGGCTTCCTCAGCGAAGCCCAGACCGTTTTTCATCGCCTCCGGTACTCGCGACCAGACATCCGAAGAGAAGCGCTGATGATCGCCAAAGACCATATGCACATCGTCATAGCGACTCAGCATATAGCAATTAAACATCGGATTCCAGTGAACCGGCTCATGCGCCCGCAGAAAAGCGTAGGCCGGGTATGGGTTCTGGACAAGCGCGAATAAATTATCCAGCTCCAGAGCGGTATCATCTGCCATAGTTGTTTCTCCCTGTGCTCGCATGGCACGGTTGCTGAAAATAGCCCACTGAACAAGCTGGCCCCTTGCTCTCATATCGGAAAGTATACGCGATGGCTCATATGTTTCACAAGAGCGCAGATATGCGCCATCAGTGGGCCTTTCTCATACGGCACCGTTTAAGCTGATTCCCAGGGCTCACGCTGAAGCCTGTGTGTTTCACCCGCCTGCCTTCTTAAAAAGGAGCGCCTTATTCGGCCAGGAGCGCCTGGAGATTGTCGGCGTAGAAGCTGATGTGCCCACAACTGGTACAGGCGAAGGTCGTGGCGGTGGTGGAACCTCTGCCGCTCAGGCGTCCTTGCAGTCCCGCATTCGGGCGGGCTACCCTCCAGGGAGGTGTCACGGCCTGGGGATACATCACAACGGGAATCTGCGTGCCTCCGCAGGCTGTACAACGTTTCGCTTGCTGCTGCATACGTTTGTTTCTTTCTTATATGTGTACTGTGAATGGACAGGAACTGCATAAGCTGGCTCCTGTCCTTATACTATACTCATC
>DASZXF010000502.1:0-2954 GCA_035546055.1 Ktedonobacteraceae bacterium | reverse complement strand
CAACTTGTCACAACACCTTATAAATAAAGTTCTGTGGCCCGGTTTGCCGGGCCAGCTTTTTTGGGCAATGATAAAGGCTCCAGGGTGCCGAACAACGTTCTGTGGCCCGGCAAACTGGGCCAGTCTTTCTGTCTCGCTCCTCAAGGGGGTATCTGCACTCTATCTTTATGTATGCTCGCGCCTGCGGCACTCGCCTATTTTACAAGGTGCTGTGACCAGTGCGCGGCGCGCAACTGGTCACAGCACCTTGTAAAATAACGTTTTGTGGCCCGGTTTGCCGGGCCAGCTTTCTTGGGCAATGATGAAGGCTCCTGGGTGCCGACGCACGTTAAGCTGCCTGGGTCAGGGTGTGTACTAGCTGGATAATTTCATCAATATCGAAAGGTTTGGGTAAAAGATTGACGCGCAGGCGTTGCAGGTTGGATTTATCCACTACGGCGGAGGCGGTCATGAGGATGATGGGCAGATTGACAAGGCGCGGGTTGGCGCGAATGCGTTCGATGACGCTCAGGCCAGAGACGGCTTTGGGCAGATAGAGATCGATCATCAGGAGAGCCGGATTGGCGCATGTTGCCTGCGTGTCGTCTATGCGCAGTTCGCTCAGACATTGTTCGGCGCTGGCGTAAGCCGCTACATCGTACCCTTCGCTGTGTAGCAGAAGGCGCAGCATTTCCTGAATCGCCAGGTCATCTTCAAGCAAACCTATAAGCAACTGTCCACACCTACCTTCTGATGAAATCGTGAGTATCTCGTCACTTCAAACAGGATATGCGATTGAACGCAAAAGAAGACTCGACGCTGGCCGAACCCCCATTCATGGCATCGGCAAGGGGTGCATCTGAACAGTCGTTTCAGTTGCGTTTGCCTCCCGTGGTGCGACAGCGGGTAAGGTTATTGTAACATCAGTGCCACGTCCCTCACAACTCTGTATCTCAATAGTCCCCCCCATGGCTTCGATTAACTGATGAGTGATATACAGACCCAGGCCCATGCCGGGGGTACGCGCATTGGCGCTCTGCCCCAGGCGCTCAAATGGCTGAAACAGGCGCGCGGCATAACGGGAAGGGATGCCTACGCCGCGATCTCGCACCATAATGTATATTCTCGTCGAGCCGCGCGCGGACCTGAAACGCGGATCAGCCCGTCCCTGCGCTTCCCTCAGACCGGCTTCCAGCACGATGCGGCCACCATCAGGCGAGTATTTGACGGCGTTTTCAACCACGTTCATGATAATCTGCTGCAAACGCTCGGAGTCCACCAGCATGGGAGGAAGTTGAGCTGAGAGCCGGCATTCTAGCTGATATTTGCCCGGCTCCCGCTGGTCCGCGCGCAATTGACCAAGCTGCACAACGCGCCGGCAGAGCGCGCCCAGATCCACGACACGCGGACGCAGGGTCAGAGTTCCACGCTGGAGACGAGCCATGTCCAGCAGGTCGTTGACCAGCAAATCCAGCAGATCGGTCTGTTCCATGATGACATCCAGGTAATGGCGCTGGCGCTCTGGCGTGAGCGCTGGATCAGCCTCTTCTCCGCCGCTACCATAGGTCTGCAAAAGCCCGGCGTACCCTTTGATGATGCTCAGCGGGGCGCGCAGTTCGTGCCCGACGACGGAGACAAATTCGCCGGGTCCGAACTGCTCTCGCGCCACGTGAGTCCGCTCTCGCTCATGCTCGCGTTCGCGCCCAACCCGCGTAACCGGCTTGAGCGAGTCGCGGATGGATGCCTTGGCCAGTTCCCAGAGCGCCAGCTCTAGCTTTACCTCGTGCATTGATAAATAAGCATACAAAAGGCGTTCCTCGCCCTCGCCAAACTTTTCCGCGCACTCGTCGGCCAATAAAAAGGCGCCCAGCGTACCCGCTGGCCGCTCTAATGGTAGCGCCGCGATGCTCTGGAGACGCCAGCGCCGGGCCAGGCGCCCGCTGATCTTCTGCACCTGCACGCAGCCGCGCTGCATAGCCAGGTCGCAAGTGGCCAGCACAGGCTCCTCCATGCGCAGCCCGGCCAGGCGCGCACGCGTGGCGGAAACGTCTCCGCGAAAGAGCACCGGCCAGGTGCTTTCCGGCACAATATCCAGCAAGGGATGACGCAATGTCCGATCCGCGCAGCCTGGAATAAAATAAGCCACCTGACATTCCACTAACTGACGGCACTGCTCCAAGATAGCCAGTAGACGCACTTCTCTCACCATCCCCCTCTTCTCAGCAAAAGCACACACCCCTTTCTTCCAGTATACCCGCCGCGCGAACATACACTCGTCAATTTTCCCACGGCGAACATGCTGAGCTTCAGCGCAGGCCTGTTCTCATAATCGCGCTGCCTGACTGGCGCAAGTCCGCTACATCTTGCTGATGGTGATATCGCCGCTACTGGTGGTGATATCTATCTCAGCCAGGGAAGCGCTGCCAGAGCCGGGAGGGAAGTCGCTGTTAAAATGGCCGCCTTTCTGCGTGACCTTCATCTGCATGGCCGTGCCATCGGGCAGATTCAAAGCGATGGAGCCGCTATCGGTGATAAATTGATATTTACCCGAGGGGGTGATCGTTCCACCGGTATAGCTGATGGAGCCGTTGCCGCCTGTGCTGAATATGACCTGACCACTGAGATCAACCTGATCCAGCGTGATCGAACCAGTGGCTGAGGTAACGCTGGCGCCATTGACCGAACCATTTTCGAGGTCGATATCGCCCGAATTGGTGTTCAGCGAAGATGTTGGGTTGAGATTGTCGTTGTCCAGGGTGATATTGCCGGAGTTGGTCTGCGCGGTGAGCACACCGGTGAAATCATCAACCTCCAGGTCGTTCATTCCTCCGCTCAGTTTGAGGACGACATTTTGTGGCACAATCACGGTTACATCGTCATCCGAGGTCAGCACCATGTTCGATCCCTGGTAAAAGACTTTCGGCTCTCCCCCCTGCGCGGAAAGAACCTGAATGCTGGTATCCTGGCCATTCACC
>DASZXF010000501.1:0-8218 GCA_035546055.1 Ktedonobacteraceae bacterium | reverse complement strand
AAGTTTGACGAGCGCAGCGCCCGCCAAACCTCATCCCCAAAGAGGGGGCGGGCGCAACCAGCGGTTAGGGCCACTTCAGAAACATCAGGGATGGCTCATGAGCAGAACGCGTTTTGCCCTGATTTTGAAAACCACAGCGATTCGCACCCCAATTTTTATGAGCGCGGGCCGGTTTCCTCTTTATCGAGATCCTGGGCCACCGAGGCGCGCATGGCTCCTATGGACGAGGCGGCTGGCTTGCGGCGGCCAAAGGCGAGGCCCGCGCCCAGGCCGACGACCAGGGCGATCAGTCCAACCACGATGGGCACCCAGATGGGCGTGCCGGTTGTGCTGGTGGGCGTATTAGTGCTGGTGGCCGGGTTTGCTGGCTGCGCGGTGGGAGTCGGTGTGCTGCTGGCGCCTGTCCCGGTAGCGTTTACCGTAAAGGTAAAGCTGCCAGAGGCCGCGTCTCCGTCATCCGCAGAGACAGTTTTCCAGAAGACGATGTAGATACCGTCCGTATGGCCGGCGACCGGCGTAATATTGATCGACATCTGTTTGGGGTCTGACAGCGGGATCTGGGCATCGCCCTGGCTGATCAGCGTAGAGCCGGTGCTGGGATCAGCGCTGGGACCGTAGACCTGGAGATTGCTTTTCGCCGGGTCGGGATTCATATCTTCAAGGGTGAAGACGGTGACTTTGGTCGGCGCCTGGGTGATGGTCGAGCCAATGGCCGGTTCGGCGCTGCCCACTTTGGCATGGAAGGCCATCGACGGCTGCGCGGGAGCCGCGAAGACCGCGCCGCCGGTTACGCAGAGCAGAGCCAGGCTGGCGAGCGCCGCCAGCAGAGTTTGCAACGAAAAACGCACGGTACGCATATGGAATCCTTCTCCCTCGTAAGTTGATCGAGTCAAATGCTTATCTAGCTTAAGGCACAGGCAACGCTCCTGTCATTGGGAGGAATCCCTATTTCAGAGCGGAGATTTATGCTCAGGTTTAATGAGTCAAAATCTGCCAGGTGTGGCCCGCGTCGGTGCTGAACTGGACCACGGCGGGCGAGTAAAAGCCGGCCAGCAGTTCTTGCTCGTTGTCCGGGTCAAGCACCAGCGAAACCAGGTCGCCGCGCGTAAAATGCCAGCGCTGCGTCCAGTGCGTACCCAGATCGGAGGAGAACCACAGATCCGAGCCGAAAAGCGCGTAGAACGAACGGCCATCGGCGCTGAGCGTCATACGCGTTGGCGAAGAGGGCGTGGGGAGTGTCGAGAGTTTGCTGATCGCGCGCTGACCGTCAGATGTATCCTGCCAGCGGTAGAGTCCCTGATCCGTGGAAACCAGCACTGTGCGCGGAGCGTCCTGCGCGGCAGCCGTCGCGGCCAGGGTCAGCACCGTACCGCTGACCTCTCTGATCTTCTGCCAGTGCTGGCCATCGTCGCGCGTCTCGAACAACCCCTGGTCGCCGCCCATCAGCAGATGAGCCGGGTCGCCCGCATCGACCAGCAGCGAAGGCGAGAGGATGCTTGAGAGGCTACCGCTGGTGATAGGCCGCCAGTGCTGACCCAGATCCAGCGTCTCAAACCAGCCCGCATAGCTGTAGAAGACATAAAAATGTCCGCCCGCGCCCGGCGCGCTCTGGATGGTATATGGATAAGCCGTCGCTGGCAAACCAGCCGGGGTACTGGTTCGCCAGTGCTGACCCGCGTCCGAACTCACATAGACCTCCGGCTGGCGTCCCAGGCCGCTCGTCGGCACCGTCAGCACCGCCAGATCGTCGGACCGGCTCGGACTGACCGCGATGGCTGTCACCATACAGGTCTTCAGCGCTCCCTCGTTCTGCGGCCAGGTGCGTCCGCCGTCAGTGCTGGTAAACAGGCCAAAATGCGTGCCCAGGTAGACCACCCCGTTCCGCGCGCTCATCATCACTGTGTGCAGATGTGTCTGT
Organism: Ktedonobacteraceae bacterium; assembly: GCA_035546055.1. GTDB lineage: Bacteria > Chloroflexota > Ktedonobacteria > Ktedonobacterales > Ktedonobacteraceae > Paraktedonobacter. The sequence goes on along the minus strand of DASZXF010000501.1, from coordinate 6,300 downwards.
GGATAAGAAAGAGGGCGGCCAGGGACCATGCTCGTCTGCCGGCTGTTCCACCACTGTCCCGCCAGCGAGGCCAGAACCATCAGCAGAGCCAGTCCCCCCAGCACAGCAAAGACTCGCCAGCGCCGTCCCTGGTGTCCGCGCGTCGGTCGTATCTCCCGCTGCGTATTGGATGTATCCGGTGAAGTGGTGGAAGGCAATGACATAGCTCTGAGCGCCCCTTCTACTATATTCGAGCGAACAATAATCCACATAAGTATAGAGCCAGATACGCACCCTTGCCTATTGGGAGAAATCCCTAAAATGAGTCTTACGGCTTTCTCAGGGGTTCTCAGCGCCCTTTTTCAGAGCATAGCCCACGTAGGTCACGCCCGTAAACCAGCCTGGCCCCATCTTGAAATGGCCCTGCACCAGGCCACGTGGCATAAAGCCGGTCAGTTCTCTGGTCTCAAACTCGCTGAGTTCCAGCAGACAGCGCAATTCCGCAGGCTTGATAAATTTCTCGTAGTGGTGCAGACCGGGGACCAGGCCGCCGCTGGGAAAGTGCTCACCGTACCAGATCAACAGCGCGCGGGCCAGCCAGGTGCGATTGATCGTATCAAAGACAAAGATACCGCCGGGAGTCAGCACGCGCGCAATCTCCTGCACAGTCTGCTTCAGATCCGCCACATGCTCAAGCACATCCAGGCAAACCACCGCCTCAAAGCTCGCCGCCGCGTAGGGCAGCTCCTCCGCGTAACCCTGTTCATATGTAATGCGCTCATCCAGGCCCGCCTGAGCCGCGTGCTCGCGCGCCGTTTGCAAAGCCTGCGCCGAAGGATCAAGACCCACCATCGTCGTCCCGCGCCGCGCCAGATCCTCGCAGATCAGTCCGCCGCCACAGCCCACCTCCAGCACACGCAGATCCCGCAACGCGCCCGTGCCCCGTGCGCGCTCCACGCACGACTGAATATAATCGCAGCGATCCCCGGTCATCTGCCGCAAAAAGCAGCCTTTATCCCACCAGTTAAAGGACGAGAAAATCTCCTCCTGAGAGCGCCTCCGCCAGAATTTCATCGTATCGCTCCTTACGCCCGGCCAGGGCAGCGCCTGGCCTGCAACAAATGGGCTATTCATCAAGTGCTTGTAACGTTTGGCCACCTGCAGCGATTATATACTATAGGAGAGGTTTTCGATATCTCCCATTCTGGCTAACTACTGATGCTTCTGGCAAGCTCTATGAGAAACAAAAAGCGGGTTGGTATGGGCATTTTATCCCCCAAAGAGGGCGTTAAAAAACGGAGTGGACGTGATATAATTGAAAAAATTTCGTTGTTAGGCGGAGAGAGGATCACGAACGTATGGCAATGTTTGAGAGTTTATCGAAAAGACTCGAAGGTGTCTTTACCAGTCTGAGTGGGAAGGGAAAACTGACCGAAGCGGACGTGGACGAAGCAATGCGCGAGGTGCGCCTGGCGCTCCTGGAAGCCGATGTAAGCTTGCGGCTGGTCAGGCAATTTGTCGAACGCGTCAAAGCCAAAGCGGTCGGTGCCGAAGTGCTGGGCAGCTTCTCTCCCGCGCAGCAGGTGCTGTCCATCGTCAATGATGAGCTGGTGGAGATGCTGGGAGGAGCCGAGGGCAAAAGCAAGCTGGACCTGGGCGGGACGCCTCCCAACGTCATCATGCTGGTTGGTCTGCAAGGCTCAGGTAAAACCACCTCGGCGGCCAAGCTCGCCAAATACCTCCAGAAAGAAGGTCAGCGTCCTCTGCTGGTAGCCGCTGACATGTATCGTCCAGCAGCCGTTCACCAGTTGCAAACGCTGGGCAAGCAACTCTCCATCCCGGTCTACTCCGAGCCAGCCGGTTCAGATCCGGTGGAGATCTGTCTGCACTCGCTCAATCACGCGCGCGAACAGGCCGCCACGGTAGTCATTCTGGACACCGCAGGCCGTCTGAACATCGACGAGCGCATGATGAACGAAGTTATCAGCATTCGTCAGCGCGTCAACCCGCGCGAAGTCCTGCTGGTGGCCGATGCCATGACCGGCCAGGAAGCAGTGCGCGTTGCTGATGATTTCCATAAAGCCGTCTCATTGACCGGCATGATTTTAACCAAGATGGATGGCGATGCACGAGGTGGTGCCGCGCTCTCCATTCGTTCGGTGACAGGCGTGCCGATCAAATTCATGGGTGTGGGCGAAAAAACCGACGCCCTGGAGCCATTCTATCCCGACCGTCTGGCCGGGCGTATCCTGGGCATGGGCGATGTGCTCTCGCTGATCGAACGCGCGCAGGAAACCATCGACCAGGAAGAGGCGCTGAAAGCACAGGCCAAGCTGCAACAGGGCAAGTTTGACCTGGAGGACTTCCTCAATGCCATGCGCCAGTTGAAACGCATGGGTTCACTGCGCTCCGTCATGGAGATGATTCCCGGCCTCAACAAAATGACCGAGATGGAAGGCATGGACGAAGCCCTGGAAGGTGAATCGTTAAAACGTATAGAGGCCATGATTCTTTCCATGACCCTGGAGGAGCGCCGCACGCCCGACATCATCAACGGCAGCCGGCGCAAGCGCATCGCCAAAGGTAGCGGCACCACCCCGCAGGAGATCAATCAACTCCTTGAACAGTTTGGCGAAATGCGCACCATGATCCGCCAGGTCAGCAGTGGCAAAGGTCCGTGGGCGAAAATGGCCAGGCAGTACGCCAAAAGCGGCGGCATGCCGGGTCTGCCTGGGATGCCAGGTCTGCCAGCGGGCATGGAAGGCATGTCTATGCCCTCTCTGCCCTCAGCGCCAGCTCACAAAGGTGGTAAAAAATCGGGTAAGGCCGCGCGTAAGGAAAAACGCAAACAGCGAGCCAGATCACGGAGGTAATCTACACATGCGTAGAGCACGTTCTCTCCGCGTTGCTCAGGGTCTGCTGGTGGGAGTTCTCGCAATGGTGCTCCTTCTCACCAGCGCCTGTGGCGGAGATAGTCATCTGCAACAGCAGGCCAACAGCGCCCGCACGCAGCTTGACCAGCAAATTAAACATGCAGAAAGCATCGGCGTGCCCGTCTCTTCTCTGCAAACTATTCTCGACCAGGAACAGGCGCTCAACAAAAGTAGCGCGCCCTTTTCAATGTTTGATGATACTCCAGTCAATACCTTTTATAAAAATCAGACTTCTAGCTATCAACAATTGCTGAGCAAATTGCAAGAACAGGTTGCCATTGTGACCGGGCAGTACCAGGGCAAGGCCCAGCAGGATCTTCAGAGCTTCAACGACGCCCTGACTACCCAGCAAGCGCAAAAAGTTGGCGACATCCAGGCTTTTTCTCTGCGCTATACTACTGATGAGAATCTTCTGGCCGCCGCTCAATACCCCAAAGATTATCAGGCGATCAGTTATGACGCGCGCAATGCCACCGATGCACTGGATTTAATGGGCAGTACTTATAAGCAACTGACTATCTTTCAGAACACCATCAAGCAGATGCAGAAGGCCAATCTCGACGTAACGGCCATGCAGAGCCAGTATAGCAGCGACCTGAATAGCTTTAATTCCGCCACCAGCACCGGTGAGTTCCAATCGCTCACCACCCTGCTCAACGCTCAGTACCAGCTGGCCGTGGTCAATTCGATCCAGTCGCTGCCCTACGTCGGTGCCGCCAAGCTGGCCTCCTTCCAGAACCAGATTGACCAGCTCAAGCTGTACGGTATGGACTCCAGCGCCTACGTCAAGATGTACAACAAAGACAAAACAGCCATGGCCCAGGCCTCCACAATCTCCGACTACCTCAAAGTATCGAAGCAAATCGATACCGATATGGCCGCCATGCAGCCGGATCTGATTCAGGGTGAGTCCTGGTATCTGATCACCAAGCTGGACAAAGAGGCCAAGGCCTGGGGTAAGCAGCACCTGTACCATGACAAGACCGACGGGAAAAACTATATCCCGGACTCCGGCTATACCATGGATGGCATTGGCTACTGGCTCCAGCGCGAGAATGGCTGGTCGTATACAACGGCTGACTATCAGTCGGTGGTCAACGATGATGTCAACGAGTTCTTCAACTTCGAGATGTTCAAGCAGGATTACGCTGACAAGACTCCGTACAATCAGGTTCACCAGACCGACCTGGAGTTGATGCAACATTATCCCAGCCTGAAAAGTGGCGCGGTGATCATGGTGTCGATGGCTCAGCAATCCCTGCACTTCTTCGTCAACGGCAAGCTGGTCAAAGCCTTCCAGATCACCACCGGGCGCGTGGAGCGTCCTACCCTGCCTGGCGTCTGGTTCACCCAGGATCGCAAGTCACCGACTGAATTCAAGTCGAGCGATCCGCCAAGTTCGCCGTTCTATTATCCGCCTACGCCCATTCACTACGCCATTCTGTACCACTGGGGCGGCTTCTTCGTCCATGACTCCTGGTGGCGTAACGACTACGGGCCGGGCACGCAGTATCCGCACAACGACTCCAGCGGCAACAGCAGTTCTATGAACGGCAGCCACGGTTGCGTCAACGTGCGCGAAGACCAGGCCGCCTGGCTCTACGCTCATACCGACTGGAACACGCAGATCGTCATCTACTAAATCTGTAGATAGAAATACAAGTGGCGAGAGATCAAAGTCTCTCGCCACTTGTATTTCTATCTACAGCCCGTGCCGCTGCCGCCTGGCAAACAAAGGCCGGACCAGCTCTGTGTCTCAGTGTAGCGGAACCTGCAGGATACTGAGCACCGCCGCCTCGTCGGCAGCCGTGGCCAGCTTCATAGCCAGCAGACCCAGCTCCTCGACGGTATCCGGCCAGACCGCCTGCTCCAGACTCCCCGCCAGCGCCGGAAAACGCTCCTTCACCGATGCCTGCACCGTATGCTTAAAAGCCGTCAGCGCCTCGATTTTGCCCTCGATTTTGCCCTCGGCCTCGCCTTTTGCCCGTCCTTCGGCCTCGCCTTTTGCCCGTCCTTCGGCCTCGCCTTTTGCCCGTCCTTCGGCCTCGCCTTTTGCCCGTCCTTCGGCCTCGCCTTTTGCCCATCCTTCGGCCTTGCCTTTTACCCAGGCTTTCCCCCAGGCGTCTTCCCAGGCCTCTTCAGCCTTTTGTCTGATGATCCCGCCAAAGTGGGGATCTTCCATAATAAACGGATCGTAGAGCACCATTTTCTGAGTAACCTCCTCGATTTCTGCCGGAGACAGGATTGCTGCCCGGCGCAACAGTATGCCAAAGCACAAAAACTCTTCGCGCAATCCGTTCTCATCCTGCTGATCCCGGTAATATTGTACCATGAGGTCGAGCGCCTGGAGAAGCATATCTCGCGTGGCTCCTTTCATAGCGGGCAACAGGGCGAACATACAGAAAATGCGCCGGGTGAAGTAAGCGTGAGCGTCAAAGCGCCACAGCGGGAGAACACGAAAATGAAAGGTAACCGCCTCTCCATCCCCATTGCGGCCCTCCAACGGCGAATGCGCGATAGGCATGTGAAATGGGTAGAGAATGAAGGACATGATAGGCTCCCCATAGTATTTTTCCATGAGCAGCGCATGATAAATGAGCGAACGAACTTCCATGATGCTATCAGGCGAGGTCTCTATTTCGACCTCCACAATATGCATCTTGCCTTTGTATGGTGCCCGATAGACGCGATCATTGCGGCGCGGAGGGATGAGCGCCTCAATGTTCATCTCTTCGATTTCCGTCAGGGGACGGATTTTCTGAATGGTCTTTTTGCGGTCATCTTCCTTCGCCAGATCTTTCTCCTCCAGCAAAAAAGGAATAATATCCTTCATGTGCCTTTCAAAACAGCGTTTGATGACGTTATCATAGACCTGCTTCTGCGCCTCTGCGATAACCATATGTTTCCTCCCATAAATTCCCTTTCCGCGTTTTCTCTTCCCTGTGTCCCTACTATAACATATAGTTCTGCACGTGTAAATATGTAAACTATACCAATTTATCATAAGATGGCCTTTAATCCTATAGCATGAGATATTGCAAAGATCAAAAATACTTCTTATGCATATCTCGTGAAATATGCAAACTGGAGAACAGGTTTCTGGCTGCCTGGGGCATGAGTGGTTTACCGGTGTATTCAACATCGATAGGGGATGTTTTTCGCAGAGGCCGATCACAAGATCGAGTGGATAGGCTGTAGGAACTGACGAGGGATGCCGCGACAGTAGCAATAGTGTACCTGGATTGAGTTGCACCTGTTTGTTCTTTCTGCCCGGCGTTGCTGTCTGCTTTTATGACAGATAGGCGAAAAAAAAGCAGGCTACAAGCTGATTTTGATAATGTCCGAGCTTGTAGCCTGGGCTATCTTCTGCTTTTCTACTGCTGTGGCT
>DASZXF010000500.1:0-1588 GCA_035546055.1 Ktedonobacteraceae bacterium | reverse complement strand
ACTATTTCTACTGCTGATGCTCATTCCGCCCTCTGTACGAGGTTTCTGCACATTTGATACCTGCGTGGATGGCTGCTATCCGTCCGCCGGGTCTTTCTGGGCACTGGGTGGTAGCAAGGACCGACTTCATGCTGGCGTGCTCGCTGTTCGCCTGCGGGAACGGCAACTGGTGTTCAGAGGAGGAGGTGATGGGGACTTCCCGACCCCAAAAGCGCCGAGGCGCTCAGCACCTTTGCCCGCCGGCTCGCCTGGTTGCGCCAGGAAAAATAGCGGGGAAAGATGGGCATGGGCGGCTTGATCTCCCCTGGAGGGACTGAGAAGCAGGTTATGGCAACATCAATAGATAGTAACGTTTCTGGTGGAGGTAACTGACCATGACAGATTCCGAGCAATCCGGCAACCTCTATGCTCGCGAACTGGTGCAGATCCTGGCCGAGCATGGCCTGAAACTGGCCGATCTGGTAAAACGGGTGAATCTCGATCCAGCCACGGTGGAGCGGCTTCACCTGTCGCTGACCGATCCCCGGCTTACTCCTGTGCTGACCCCGGAGGAGCAGGAAGGCCTGGTGACGGGCCTGTTTTTTAACGCGACCGAACAGCGGCGCCTGCTGGCTGCGCTTATGGCTACGGCGATTCAGCGCCTGCTGAAGGATCAACTCGGACTGACCAGCGCACACCAGTTCGCCGAGCAGGCCTATCCTTTCCTGCTCGCGGCCTCGTTACAGGCTGATCTGGAAACACTGGGCGAGGGAGAACGGATTGCGGATCATGGTTCACGCGAAGATCAGACCTGGCAGGCCATCTGGGATGCCATTGAGGCCGCTGCTCTGGCTTCTCGGATAAGCCATGGCCGGGGTCTCTCCAGTGGTGAGCAGCAACGCCATCTGCGCGAAGCTCAGGGGCGACTGGAGGAGGCGATGGCCGATCTGGAACGCCTGAAGGCAACCAGAGGAACAGCGCCAACCTGGCAAACCTGCCACAAGAAGGCCAGTCAGGATCTCAGGGTTGTCACCAGGCGCCTGCGTCAACTGGAGACCAGGTAGTTTGTGAGAAAGTAGATGGAAAGCATGCAGGCAGCGTCTATGTCCTCTTCTCCTGGCCGCAGCGTATTTCTCTCGTATGTTCCACCTGGAGAAAAAGCCCTGCGCGACCGCCTGGTTGAAGCACTCAGTCCGTTAAGCAAACCGGGCCTGATCACGCTCTGGTCCGATGACGAACTCCAGGCCGGCCTGGATGGTCGCTTAGAAATTGCCCGCCATTTGCAAACTGCGCAGATTATTCTGCTGCTGGTGAGCCCGGCCTGTCTGAAATCAGCGGAGTGGAATCGCCAGGCGGAGAGCATTCTGGCGCGTGCGCGGAGTGGGCAGGCGCGCGTGGTCCCGGTGTTGCTGCGCCGGACGGTGGCCTGGCAGGAGACCGCATTCGGACACCTGGCGCCCCTGCCGACCGATGGCAGACCTGTGACCTCTTTCAGTAAGCGGGATGAGGGGTGGTTTGCCGTGGCCAGCGGTCTGCGGGATCTGGTGGCGCAGGAGCAGGTTAGCTCGCGCGCTCCAGTGACGCGGACTCAGGTCGAGGCAACTCAGCT
>DASZXF010000499.1:0-2103 GCA_035546055.1 Ktedonobacteraceae bacterium | reverse complement strand
CAATAGGCGTTTGTGCTGCGTGAGCGCAAGAGGGCAACCTCGGCCTTATTGCGGATCACCGCCACCGGGGTACGCAACTCATGGGAGGCGTCGGCGACAAAGCGGCGCTGGCGGGAGAAGGACGCGTCAAGGGAGTCGAGCATCTCGTTGAGCGTCAGGGCCAGATACTGCATTTCATCGCGCACGGGAGGAACTGGCACGCGCTCATGTAAATCCCCGGCCTGGATCTTGCGTGCCGTCTCGGCCAGCCGCTTCATCGGCGCGAACGACCGCCCCGCCAGCCAGTAACTGCCCAGCGCGCAGAAAGCCAGGACCAGAAAGCCTACCACCAGCAGCGCCGCCACCAGTTGATGCAGCAAGGTATGTAACGTGGCAAGTGACTCCCCGACCTGGATCACGGCGATTGGCTGGCCTCGGCTTACGAACATGCGACTATAGAGGCGTACTTCTTGATCGTCCACCGACAAGACGGTCCCCTGCCAGGGGGTACCCAGGATAGGCCGGGTGACGCTGCTCCTGGGCACGCGCAGGGCGCGAAAAGCGGGCGTCTCGCCAATCAGCTTGCCGTGGGCATCCAGCAGGCGCACCAGTTCTCCCTGATTAACATCCGCAAGCGTTGTCCCCGATGCTCCTTGTGTTTGTCCCACTCCTGACAACGCAACGGCTCCATCCTGGACCACCAGCGTGCTCGCCACCTGCTGGGCGAGCAGTTGGAGATCGGTATCGACGCTGGCTTCCAGAGAACGTTCGAGGTATTGATAGAAGACCGCCCCCGTGAGCAGGAGCACCACTGCGAAGGCGACCGTATACCAGGCCGCCACTTGCAAGCGCAGGCTGAACGGGACGGAGCGACGCAGGGTCATGAGCAGGGTCTTCATGGCAGCGGTTCCTTCAATTGATAGCCCGACCCCCGCACTGTCTGGATCAGGTCGGGTTCTCCAGCCGCGCAGAGAGCCTTGCGCAGATTGCGGATATAGACATCGATGACGTTGGAGAAATGATCCGCGTCATAGTCCCAGATATGCTCGGCAATGGTGGTGCGGCTCAAAATCTCACGCGGGCGGCTCATCAGCAGGTGCAGCAGGGCGTATTCCTTGCTGGAGAGCGAGAAAGGCCGTTCACGGCGCTTGCCTTCGTGGGTGCGCGTGTCCAGGGTGAGATCGAGAAACCGCAAGATGGGGGAACGCTCAGACGCGTCGCGGCGCAAGAGTGCACGCACGCGCGCCTCCAATTCCCGAAAAGCAAAGGGCTTGACCAGGTAATCATCCGCGCCCAGATCCAGCCCTTGCACCCGATGGTCTACTTCCCCAAGAGCTGTCAGAAAGAGAATGGGCATCCGCGCGGCTCTCGCGCGCAGTCTTCGGCAGACTTCCCAGCCATTGAGACCCGGTAATAAGACATCCAGGATCAGCAGATCATACGGCACGACGCTGGCCAGCGCGAGCGCATCTTCCCCATTGGTGACCAGATCCACCGCGTAATGATACTCTTCCAGACCCATCTTCAGGTCTGGTCCCAGTTCGGGATGGTCTTCGACCACTAACAAACGCATCGCTCCGTTGGCTCGCTTTCTGTTTCTCTCAAAGAAATCTCCCCAGGGATCAGGGGGTCTTTTTCCTTACTCTATCACCTTCAGATGAAGTGCGCATGAATCCTCCCCATTTGGCATAACCTCTGGGCGCTTCATATCCACTTCATGTTCGCTTGATATAGTACCTACGACACACACAAGTCAGGCGTTTTGAACCGTCTCTCCAGTTCGGACGGCGAAGAGCGGCAAGAGGCTCTCACGCCGTCCTCTCCAGGCGAAACGGAGAAACGTTCAGGAAGGCGCGCCGTCTTGCGGAAAATCATCTTCCAAAAGGAGAGTATTGTTCATGAATAAGCAAACACTGTTCTGGGGTGGCCTGCTGCTGTTTCTCGTGGGTGTGGCTGCGGGGATCTTCTTCCTGATCCCTGGCATTCCTCACCTCATTGCCGACACACGTATGCATGTCAAACACGCCATTGCCTTTTTCGCGCTCGGGGTTGTGGGCATCCTTGCCGCCGTCGTCAATCGCCCACAATCGCACGCCTGAGCACGCATCACGTGGGTCTTGGGAA
>DASZXF010000498.1:0-3032 GCA_035546055.1 Ktedonobacteraceae bacterium | reverse complement strand
GCTGGGCGCCTTTAGCGTGACCTGCCTGGGCCTGGATATTCTGCGCACACGCGAACGCTCGCGCCGCCGCTTCCACAAGATAGCGGGCATAGTTCCGGTTCAGGAGCACAACGGCAACGGCAATGGCCATGGCCATCTGCCTCAACAGGATGGATTGAGCGCGCTTGTTGAACAAAAGCAACTCGGAGGCGAGAATGGACACACCACGCAGCCTGACCTGGTCGCTGTAAACTCTGGCCGCTTCGCCTGGCTGGGCAAGGGCTGGAAGCAGCTTGACTACTGGCTGGGCCTGATCACAACCCTCCTGGTGATAACGGCCTGGTTGATCAGCCTGGTCTCCAAGCCGCTGGCGACGGCCTTCGGCGGCTCGGTCGCGCTGATCGGTATGGGCGTGGCGGCCATCAATTATGTGCGAGGTCGGGGGCGCGTGCCGGTTGTCACGACCTATCTGAAAGATCGCCTGCCTGATGCTCTGCTGGCGGTCCTGGTGGCCAATGACGAGGGCAACGATTCGGTGATCAGCGCGGCCATTGACCACGCCCACGGCAAACCGGTGGTCTTCCTGTACCTGGCGGAACCGAGCAAACGAGCGGCCCCGCGCCTGTTCGAGGTGGTGGACCCCTACCTGGAGGATCAGGAGGCGAAGAATACCCTGAAGCAGGCCGCGATTATGGCCAACGAGGCTAAACTGACTTCGCGTTTCGTCTATAAGCAGCAGGCGCCGGAAACCATTGCGAATATCTGGCAAAAGATACGTCCGCACGCCATGGTGTTGTCCGCCGGACGCACCGACCAGTGCGAGCAGCTCAGTCCCGACTATATTCGCTATGAACTGACGCCACAGGGAAAGATTGCCCATGTCCTAAAGTCCTGGTAACGGAAATTTCTTTGATCTCGCTCGTTAGAAGCAGCAGAGGTTCCGTACACACAAAGGGGCTGATTCCCAGGAATGAGCACAAAGCAGGGGAATTGACGCTTTTCCCTCTTGCAAGACGTGTGTATACTAGAGGGACCATTCTATTCTTGAGAAAAGGAGAATTTTCGTATGGCTGCTGTGAAAGAGAAAGAAGATCGACTCTTGACCCTTGCTGAAGTGGCGAAACAGTTGCGCGTGGACCCGACAACTGTGCGCAGATGGATTAACAATGGCACCCTGGAAGCGGTGTCGTTGCCCCACGTCGACAAGCGCAAGAGCTATCGCGTAAAAACCAGCACGTTGCAGGCGCTGCTGGGCGAATAGATTAACATCGGCCTGACCGCCACTCGCTGTGCTCTGGTGCAGAGAGTGGCGGTTTTGCTTGCTCAGACCGGAGTCTCGACCCGACTCTGCCTGCGCGGACGCTCTTTGTCGATCATGTCCGCCGGACGCGTGAGCAGGAGGGGCAGTTTTGTCCCGCGCAGCACGCGCTCGGCCACGCTACCCATGGTCCATCTCTGGAAACCGGTATAGCCATGGGTGGTCATGGCGATGAGGTCGCTGGCCTCAACCGCGCTGCCCCGCGCCGCACCAGCTCCGTGCTCGGCCATTTTGACAATCGCCGCCGCGACATCGCTCTCCAGCGAAATGGACCACGTGAGCACAGGCTGAAGATCCGGGCTGAGCCGACTCCCCAGCGCCTGCGCCGTTCTGGTACAAACCTCCTGCAAACGCCGCTCGATCTCCTGAAAGAGCGCCTCTTTCTCGCGCTCGTGGATCTCCACGGGCAAACTGACAACCTGGGTAAAATGCAGTTCGCCGCGCCCCGGCGCCGAGCAGGCCGCCACCAGAACCGCCGCAGGCAGAATGACATCCAGGGCACGCTCCGAGGTGTCCAGGGGCACGAGGGCGCGCACATGGGACGCCCCACCCTCGCTCTGCTCCGACGGCTTCAGGCTCGCGCCCTCGCGCAAGACCAGCACAGGGGTGGGCGCGTGATGAATGACTTTCTCCGCTACACTGCCCAGAATCCAGCGCTTCACCCCTGTATGGCCATGGCTGGACATCACGATCAGGTCAAAGACCTGCTCATCCAGCACTGAGAGGATGATGATCGCCGGGTGGCCTACGATCACCTGCCTGTCCAGCGCCACACCTGCCAGTTCTTGATGAGAGGTCGTCAGACCATCCAGGTAGGCGTTTCCATGCTCCAGGCTGATATCGATAGCGTCCTGCGTGATTAAAGGCTGCATCGCTCCATATGACACAGCGGTTGTCGAGACGTTGGCGACATGCAAAAGGGTGATGATCCCGCCGCCGGCCCGCGCGATGCGAGCCGCCACAGGCAAGGCCTGCTCCGCGAGCGCCGATCCATCCAGAGGAACCAGGATACGCTGAAACATCTTGACTCTCCTCTCTATGATACACATTCCACCTGATTCACGGATCAGACGAACCTGACGTAACCCGCCCGCCGACTGAGCTGCCCGCCGACTGAGCCGCCCGCCGGCTCATCCTGGTCTGCAAACGCGAAGAGGCCGCTGTCCCTGCGTCTCAGGCAAGCACAGCGGCCTCTTTCTGTTGTCTCACATCTCGCCAGCGTCAAGACACGCGGTCTCTTTGGCCTTCGTCATGCGCTGGAGGAGAGCGCCATCACGGGTGAGTCCACGAGTACCAGGCGGTGTCATACTGCAAGCCATTGACCTGATAGGTAAAGGCGTACTGGAGTACCGCGCCCGCACTGAGGCCAGTCACCGAGTATTCCCAGCGCGCGGTACCGCTGTTATAGCTCATCTGCACATTCTGCTGCGACAGACCAGGACGAATATAGTGCAGAATGACATAGCCAGCCGTTCCGCTACAGAGCTTGAACCAGGGCAGAGCCTTCGTAGAACCTGTATTCACCACGCCCTGGGTGAACGTGCCAGAACAGCCAGTTGAGGTGGGCGTAGCCGTGGGAGTAGAGTGAACGGTGGTCGGCGTTGGCGTTGGCGCCGTCCCGCCGCCAGAGGTAAAGACGCGCACATAGTCAACCAGCATCGAAGCCCCGGAGGCGGTGGCAGAGGTCGGAGTCGTATGGCCGGCCACTCCATTCGGAAAACCGCCGCCCATGGCC
>DASZXF010000497.1:0-2568 GCA_035546055.1 Ktedonobacteraceae bacterium | reverse complement strand
TGGATGCATGCGGTACATAAAGGCTTCCATCACCTTTAGCTCTGGATGCTGGCGCGCGACCTCCAGCAACCGCTGTCCCTCGGCCAGCGTAGGCGCCAGCGGCTTTTCGCAGAGCACATGCTTACCCGCCTGGAGTGCTTTGATCGACCATTCCACGTGCAGGTGATTGGGCAAAGGATTGTAAATCGCGTCAATCTCAGGATCAGCCAGCAGTTCCTCATATGATCCATAAGCTTTGGTGATGCCCAACTGGCTGGCCGCCGCGCGGGCCTTTGTCAGATCACGCGAAGAGATGGCCGCAATTTCGCAGAACTCCCCCTGCTGCATAGCGGGGATGACCTTACTTACCCCGATGTCGGCGGTACTGATAACGCCCCAGCGAACTTTGCTCATACATATACCTCCCTGATGGTGGAATCAATGGTGATGGTTGGGTGCGGGAATGTCGCCGCACCGAGCTTGCGGACAGCGCGACCACCCCGCCTCTATAAGGATCAGCTAGATGTCACGCTTCAACGCGATGGAAAGTCATCGCCCTGATAGCTCCTTGTTAGCTGATCCAAAAAGATCGATGAGTTTAGCATACTATGCCAGGAGCCTGTTCGACAAGAGGAAGGCAGGGCTTTTCCGTTTTGCCTCTGCTGCCTCACGCCGCCGCAGGCGGCGCGAGTTCATGAGTCATCCCCCATGTTTCTGAGGCAGCCTCAAGCGCTGGTTGCGCCCCGCCCCCCTCTTTTTTTGATGAGGTTTAGCGAGCGCGCAGCGCTCGCTAAACCTCATCCTTTCCCTTGGGTGGGGAGGGGAAACGTGCCTTGCGGTGCTGGAAACATTGGGGATGACTGATATTTTGGGGGCATGTCAAGCAACAGAAGTAAAACCATCGGGAGAGGAAAAGCGATATATGAGAAAGCTCTGAGGGTTTCTCACAGATCGAGGCTCGCGCCTGCGGCACCGCCGTGTTCAGGGGCGAGAAAACGGCTTGTGCGAAACCCTGGAGAGGAGAGGAAGCGAACTGGACAAAAGATAGAGGCTGGGATAAACTTGAGAATAACAAAGTGAATGCAAAAGGTGCAAATGTCTTTATGGAAGAATCATCAGAATTTATCGGATCTATGCCTTCGGTGCCGCAGCCAGCGCCATCTACCGGAAATGCTCAGCCGCGTCCTGCGCAGAACAATCTGGGACTTGCCATCGGCATGTTTCTCTGCGCGCTCTGCCTCCTGGTCTTTCCCGCCTATGCCCATACCGACGACCTGGGAACGGGTATTTTTTATGGCGTGGGCGGAATTATGCTGTCCATCCTGCTTGCAGCAGTCGGCGGCTCGGTCATGAAACGTTTTGGTAAAAGCAGACCGGCGATCAGTGCCAGTCCCGCTCCCAGGCCAGCCCCGAAAAAAAATCCATGGTTACAGAGACTCAACGAACTCCTGTTTGGCGTCGTGCTGTTCCTCCTGGGGCTTTTCTTGCTGACCTCTCCTGGTGTGCCGGATCTGGGCTATGTCAGTCTGCTCGGCCTGCCGGTGATGGTGATAGGCATTGGCCTGCTCTTTTTCGGCATCGTCAGAAGTATTTTTGGGGATGGACGCGTGGAAGCCGCTGAGGCCGCCGCTTCTCCTCAAGAGCGGAAGCAGGAGGAAGTAATCACCAACGGACTTGTCTGGCTGCTCATCGGCGGCTGCTTCCTGGCCTTTCCGCAATTTACCAGTCTCAGCGAACTATTCCGAGGCATCCTCTATGGCATCGGCCTGGTAATGTTGCTGCTGGCGCTACTGGTCCTGAGCAGCGGCATCACCAGGAACATCGCCCGGCGAAAATCAGCCAGCCAGCCATAGCCTGATGTTGACATAACGCATCTATTTGTCATCAGGCGGTGAGAGTGCTATCATAGGCGAAGAAGATAGGTACACATCTGCATATGCCTCGAAAAGCGGCAGGGGTTGCGCCACATGAGCGCGCCGCGTCAGACTTCAGGGGACCACGAGGAAAAACGTGATTGTCTTACATGCACTTTGGGATTGGGAGGATGGGGCCAGGCTCCACATCTGGGCGGAATCGTCCCGGCAACCGGCGAAGACGAAGCGGGGCGGTAGACGCGCATCATCTGCTCGCTCACGGGCGCACCCTTTTGCGCTGGATACGGAGTCGCTGCGGGAGGCGCTGGGCGAATTAGCCGGTAGCTTGCTGGCACGCGAAGCACAAACCGGCCTCATCACTCTGCGTCTGCCCGCAACGGCAAGTGGACCTCTGGCCTCGCCGGAACTGGTGCGCGAGGAGATGGACGCGACAGGTGCAAGCGGCTTTGCGCGCTGGGAGGTTCCGGTCCTGACGCTGGCCGCGCGGGCAGCGCTTGACGCTCTGCTGGCCCTGCCCGTTACGCCACCACCTGATAGAGCTTTTGGCAGTTCGCTGCGTTTCTGGGTCACGGCGGCCAGGCTCGCGAGCGAACTTGTCGCCAGGCAAGCGTATATGCCAGCTTTGCAACAGACAGGGCAGAAGGACACCATCAGCCTGCGCGCGGCCTGGGAGGCGCTGCTTGACGCGGACGACGAAGCGCGCGTGAGCGAACTG
>DASZXF010000496.1:0-2954 GCA_035546055.1 Ktedonobacteraceae bacterium | reverse complement strand
ACGGCAGAAGCGCAACTCTGCTGTCTTCGCCACGGTAGCGTGGCAGCCGCGCCTGCCACATCTATGCGCGAAAGAATGAAACTCACCCTGCACTAAGGAGAAGGAACTTCATGAAGCAATCGTTATTACGTCTTGTCGCTGGCCTGAGCGTGACGCTCATCGCCCTGGTGAGCGCGGTACTCGTCTTGAGGCCCGCTGCCACGCACGCCCAGACCACCCTGGTCAATAATTTCCCCGCGCACTATTTTGCCCCGTATGTCGATATGACCGCCTGGCCGACGCAATCGTTGACCCAGGATACCCAGAATGGCGGCATTAAGTATTACTCGCTGGCTTTTATCACCAATTACGAGTCCGGGAACTGTCAGGCCGCCTGGGGCAGCGTTGTACCCCTGAGCCAGCTCTCCATCTACCTGCCCAACCTGGACAGCGATATTCAGTACGTGCGTAGCCAGGGCGGCGATGTCATCGTCTCCTTTGGCGGCGAGGCTGGCAGCGAACTGGCGCAAAGCTGCACCTCGGTCAGTGCTTTGCAGGCGCAGTATCAGTCGATCATCGATCACTACAATGCCTCCCATCTCGACTTCGACATCGAAGGTCCGGCGGGCAGCGACACGGCCTCCATTGATCGTCGCAACAAAGCCCTGGCCGCTCTGGAATCTGCCAATCCCGGTTTGCAGATCTCGTACACCCTGCCGGTGCTGCCGACCGGCCTGGTCAGCGATGGCCTGAATATTCTGCAAAATGCCATCAGTAACGGCGTGACGGTCAATGTGGTGAACATCATGGCTATGGACTACGGTAGCTCGTTCGATGGCACTAAAATGGGCCAGAACGCCGTGGACGCGGCCACCAATCTGCATAGCCAGTTGCAGAGCCTCTATCCCGGCAAGACCAGCGCGCAGATCTGGGCCATGGAGGGGATTACCCCGATGACCGGGGCCAATGACGTGGGTGGCGAAACCTTCACCCTGGCTGATGCGCAGACTGTGCTCAGTTTCGCGCAGCAGAAGGGAGTTGGCGAACTGGCCATGTGGTCGGTCAATCGCGACTCGGGCTTTAGTTACAGCAGGATCTTCAACCAGTTCAATGGCGGTGTCATCACGCCGACACCTACCCCGACCACAGGTAGGACGCCGACGCCGACGCCAACTGCTGGCAGGACGCCGACGCCAACGCCCACAGTCGGGGTAACGCCAACTGTCGGGACTACGCCGACGCCAACCGGCAATAATCTGGTGAGCAATCCCGGCTTTGAAACGGGCAATCTCTCCGGCTGGACCTGTAACAGCGGCGATAGCGTGGTGAGTTCGCCGGTTCACAGCGGCTCACACGCCCTGGCCGTGGTCCCCAGCAACTCGACCACCGGCGAGTGCGACCAGACCATCACGGTACAGGCCAACCATACCTATACGCTTTCAGTCTATGTCAATGGTCCCTACGCCTACCTCGGGGTGCAGAGCGGTGCTTCGACCTGGACCAGTAGCGGCAGCTACAGTAAACTGAGCGTGAGCTTTACCACCGGCGCCTCGCAGACCAGCGTGACCATCTATGTGCATGGCTGGTATGCCCAGGGCACTGTTTACGCCGACGATTTTTCGTTGCAATAGATCCTGACTGAAAACCGCGCTTTGCCGCGCGGAGAGCGGCTGCTGATGTGAACTGGTCAGCAGCCGCTCTCCTTTTTTGTCCATCAGGTAGCTGCTTTGCGTCAATTCTCGTGCGATGTGTCAGAGAAATCACTGGCCAAAGATAGTGGTGTACAGGGCTTGCTGGCGTGCTCTGGCCTGCTGGTAGATGCTGCGGTGAGCTGGATCAGGCTGAATCGTGCGGGCCGTTTCGGGTTGCAGCCCGGCCAGGTCTGGCAGGATGTGCAGGGTTTCCAGGGCCAGCAGAGCCGCGCCGCGAGCCGAGGCCTCGTTGCTTTCACTGATTTCGAGCGGGCGATTGGTGGTATCGGCCAGGAGCTGGCGGAGGATCGAGGATTTCAGCAGGGTGCCGCCATTGGCGATCAGACGAGGCTGCGTGACCTGGGAGGCCAGGACATGCGCGAGTTGATCGTAGATTGCTCCCAGCTGGAAGGCGACGGCCTCCAGGCAGGCGCGAGCAATGTCGTTGGGCGTGGTGTGAAGGGTAATGCCGGAGATGGTCATGGCGGCGTGTGGATGCCAGCCGGGACTGCGTTCCCCGGCGAGCTGGGGCAGAACCGTCAGACCATGCGCGGCAGGCTCCACGTCGGCGAGCTGCTGATCCAGTTCGCTCAGGCTGGCGATCTGCAGCGTCTGTTTGAGCCAGGCCAGCATATTGCCACCTTCGCTCAGCGCGCCGCCGAGCAGAGCGCGCCGCTGGTCGACATAATAAAGCCAGAGTCCCTGCTCAGGCTCAACGTCGGTGGGCGAAACAACCACGCGCATGGCGCTGGACGTGCCCATGGTTACGGCCCAGGTAGAGGTGCTAGCGCAGTTTGAGCCGATATTCGCGGCAGCTCCATCGCCAATGGCCGGGAACCAGGGGACATGCGCCAGCGCTGGCCAGCGCGTTGCGAACTCTGGCCGTAGTCCCTGAATGCTATCCGGCAGATCGCCGAGCGTGGGCAGATGCGCGGACGAAAGATGCAGCAGATCGAGCAGCTCTGTATCCCAGGTGCGCGTGCGCGTATTGAGCAGACCCGTCCCGGAGGCCATGGAAAGACTGCAAACCGCGTGGCCGAGCAGTCGCTCATGCAGATATTCGCCGAACGAGACATAGCGAGCTGTGCGCGCCGCGAGAGCGGGATAGGTCGTGGTCAGCCAGCGAATCTTCGCGGGCCAGTAGCAGGCGTGCAGACGGGCGCCAGTGCGCCGGTGCGTGCTGGTCTCATCGAGCAGAGAGCGCAATTCGCTAGCCGCTTGCTGCGGACGCGTATCCTCCCAGGTCAGCAGCGGCAACAGCGGGTGTCCATCTGCATCCAGGGG
>DASZXF010000495.1:0-1580 GCA_035546055.1 Ktedonobacteraceae bacterium | reverse complement strand
CAGTTCGCTCACGCGCGCTTCGTCGTCCGCGTCAAGCAGCGCCTCCCAGGCCGCGCGCAGGCTGATGGTGTCCTTCTGCCCTGTCTGTTGCAAAGCTGGCATATACGCTTGCCTGGCGACAAGTTCGCTCGCGAGCCTGGCTGCCGTGACCCAGAAACGCAGCGAACTGCCAAAAGCTCTATCAGGTGGTGGCGTAACGGGCAGGGCCAGCAGAGCGTCAAGCGCTGCCCGCGCGGCCAGCGTCAGGGCCGGAACCTCCCAGCGCGCAAAGCCGGTTGCACCTGTCGCGTCCATCTCCTCGCGCACCAGTTCCGGCGAGGCCAGGGGTCCACTTGCCGCTGCGGGCAGACGCAAAGTGATGAGGCCGGTTTGTGCTTCGCGCGCCAGCAAGCTACCGGCTAATTCACCCAGCGCCTCCCGCAGCGACTCCGTATCCAGCGCAAAAGGGTGCGCCCGTGCGCGAGCAGATGATGCGCGTCTACCGCCCCGCTTCGTCTTCGCCGGTTGCCGGGACGATTCCGCCCAGATGTGGAGCCTGGCCCCATCCTCCCAATCCCAAAGTGCATGTAAGACAATCACGTTTTTCCTCGTGGTTCCCTGAAGTCTGACGCGGCGCGCTCATGTGGCGCACCCCCTGCCGCTTTTCGAGGCATATGCAGATGTGTACCTATCTTCTTCGCCTATGATAGCACTCTCACCGCCTGATGACAAATAGATACATTATGTCAACAAAAGGGTCTACTGCCACAAAGAAATGATGCCGGCTGCGGCCTTACGTCCCTGGGCGCGGCCAGCGTGAGCAGCGCGTTCTCTCGCTGAGGGATCAAGGAGATTTCCGCCAACTGAGGCCAGAATCGCCTTCAAGGTTTCATCTGGCATAATGATCTCAACCTGTGCCCCTCCGCTCCGCAATTGCTCTACCTGCGTCTCCAGGCTCTCCTGGATAAGAGGAGGGACATCGGGCTGAAGGATGAGCACCCGCTCGCAGCCCACCGCCAGATCAGCGTTCGCCGCCGAGTACGACCCGCCGTCGATATAGCGGCGACCATTGATGCTCACTGGCGGCCACACGCACGGTACGGCACAGCTAGCCGCTACCGCGTCAATCAGGCTGACCCCCGACTCACGTTCAAAGACGACTCGCTCGCCGCTAGACGCGTTAATAGCCACAATGGCCAATCGCTTCTGCGGCCAGTGTTGCACTGGCAAACGGGACACAATCACCGCTCGTCGTTCAGCCTCCGTCACGGTAGGCGTTGCCAGCGCCAGCGCACCGATCTTCCGCAACTTCTCAGCAATCGTTCCGCCCTCTTGTACAATGCGCGTAAAATCAGCGCTTATCTGCTTGAAATCAATCGCAGCCGACAATTCTCTGGACTGTAAGGCCGGATCCACCTGTAGTTGAAACAGTTTATCCAGTGAAATCCCGCTGGTCAACTGGGCCGCGACAGCAGAGCCAGCCGAGGTTCCCAGGAACAGATCCGCATTGCGCACATCAACTCCGGCCTCAGCCATTCCCACCAGCAATCCCGCCTCCCAGGCAATCCCTACGACACCACCGCCCCCCGTGACCAGGGCAC
>DASZXF010000494.1:0-6678 GCA_035546055.1 Ktedonobacteraceae bacterium | reverse complement strand
GATGGCTGGCCGGGCAAGAGAGCACGTCAGAGCGCGAGTCGTTCCCTGTCCAAGCCCTATGCTTCTCCTGGCTCAATTGTTTACAACGAAGTAGATTCAAAACGCTGGATACCTGTTCTGCTACATATAGCTGGCCTTTAGTGCCGGGTACCATGCTATGTGTGAGGATAGCCTTGCAAGGGAAAGAATACAATACTGAAGCTAAAAACGCAAATGAGTCGATTGAAGAAAAGGAAGCGTATTATTCCGCTAACTGGTCCATTACGGACAGCGGGTATATGCCCTGATATACCTGTAAATTGCAATGAAATGGAGGTGAACTGAGGACAAATCCCGGAAGGGAAAAGTTCAAATCTTGTCGTAACGTTTGGGAGACGATAAGATGCTATACTGGCAGGGAAACAAGCACAGCTGAGCAATGAAGTGAACCTGGATCAGTTGTGCGAGCATCTGCTAACCGTCGTACAGGAAACGGTGCAGCCAGTTCATCTTTCCCTCTGGATACGTTCTTCTGACAAGATCAGCATCCCCTCGCTCCAGGAAGCTGCTGGCGGAGAAGATGAAAAGATTGCAGAGCCATGACCGACCAGGGACTCGGCATTTTTGCGTAGCCCCGGGAAACGGGCAGATGGGCCTTGAAAAAACAGGCCGATATCGATTATGATAGATTGGTAAAGTAGAGGCTATCTTGAGAAGAGACCACGGTGCTCCACTGCCGTGGCTGGCTCGCGTATTTACCGCGTGGCTGATTGGGAGTGCAGGAAGAGAACCATGCGAATAAACCAGACTGTGACCTGGCTGATGGGTATCTAAAGCAGCGCTTTTCCCGCCAGATAATGCTCCACAAGACCTGCAACAGGTCTTTTATCTTCGTAATGCCTACATATCTTTGATCCGCAGGAAAAAAGAAGTTGCCGTTCAGGCTGGATTTTGGAAAGTCTATATGTCTATACAAGCTCTGGAAACTCCTGAGTCTACCATCTCACCGGGCCAGTTGCCGCGTCGAATCAAGACAGGCTTGATTCTGTTGAGCTGCTGTATCGGGTTATTAATGACCGGCTTTGGGATTATCGTGCCGGTGTTTCCCCAACGTCTGGAAGCGCTGGGGTTGGGTGCGGGTATGCTGGCGACCATGGAAGGCGCCTTTGGTCTGGGCATGTTCCTTTTCAGTACGCCCATGGGCACGCTGGCGGATCGCATCGGACGCAAGCCAGTCGTGCTGCTCTCGCTGGCAGGCTTTATTGTGACAAATATCGTGCTGGCCCTGGTCAATCTTCCGCTGGTTTTCGTGCTGATCCGTTTTCTGGAAGGCGTGCTGGTTTCGGGTCTCTTCCCGGCCTCCAGCGCGATGGTTGGAGACACGGTGCCTGCTGAGAGGCAGGGCCGCTGGATCGGTTTGCTGACCACCGCCCAGGCGGCGGGGATCGCGCTTGGACCGGCCATTGGCGGTTTTCTGTACCAGGCATGGGGCTTTTCCGCGCCCTTTCTCATCTGCGCCGGCATCGCAGTCGTAGCCTCGCTGCTGGCCCTGCTGATGCTGCCTGAAACATTGCCAGCTCAGGTGCGCCAGCAGACCGGAGAGCGTCGAGCGGCAAAGCGCCAGGGGCAGAAAGCGGAGGTTGATCCTTCTCTGCGCTCGTCGCGTCTGCTCAAAGCTTTCGCGCTTCTGTTGCTTCTCGACGTAGGACTGGCCTTCATCTATCCCTTTGTCCTGCCGCAGTACCCCTTCTACTTTGAGAAGGTCATGCACTATAGCGCGGCTCAATACGGGGTGATTTATAGCGCCTATGGTCTCTCGCTGGCGGTCTTTCCGCTTGTGCTCGGACGAGCCGGCGAGGTCTTGCCCAAAAAGCACCTGGTCGTGGTAGGGAGCGCGCTTTCGGCTGTGCTCAATATCGCCATGCTCTGGCTGCACAACTACGCCGTGCTGATTATCGCCTCCCTGGTGACCGGTCTGGGCAGCGCGCTGCTCATTCCCGCCCTGGGCGTCATCTACCTTGGCGCAACCAACGATCTCAACCGTTCGCAGGTCATGGGGATACGCGGCACCGCGCTCTCGCTGGGTTCGCTGCTGGGGCCGCTGCTGCTGGCTCTGCTCTCGCGCTGGCTCGTGCCTGAGATCTCATTCTCAATCGGGGCGCTGATCTCCATCGCCTGCGCCCTCCTGGCAGTAATCGCCGTCAAAGAGCCTGCGCGTTAAACGCGCTATGGGGTATCTATCCCCATATGAGTCATCTCTGATTTTTCTGAGGCGGTCTCAACCGCTGGTTGCGCATGAGTCATCTCCAATGTTTCTGAGGCGGCCTCAAGCGCTGGTGGCGCCCCGCCCCCCTCTTTTTGGATGAGTTTTGGTGAGCGCGCAGCGCTCGCCAAAACTCATCATTTCCCTTGGGTGGGGAGGGGAAACGCGCCTTGCGGTGCTGGAAAAAGTGGGGAGGACTGATAAAATGCGCCCTTGCGACGCTGGAATGGGGATGACTGATAGCCAGGCAATCATGCTTGAGATCCCCTGTATATTGTTTTGTATCGCTTGACAGGGTGATTTTTCTTCTCTATACTGACTGCAAGCTAGAGAGGAAAGAGATGTATGACTACCTCCTGGCATCATCATGTAGAAACGAGGGTTTCCGATGTATCAAGGACAGCAGAATCTCCCTGCTGACCATTTACTCATCAGGGAGAGATCCAGAACTTATTCCCCGGAGGCCAGGCGCCAGAGCGGCCTCGGGAGACAAAATAGAAGCATTTCCGACACATTCCTCCGCCAGAATTGCCACTACCACTATACCTGCCTCTGTTGTTGTTGTTAACCTCCTCTTCGCACGTCTCGCATTATCCTTGATTCGCCT
This sequence comes from Ktedonobacteraceae bacterium, assembly GCA_035546055.1. Classification (GTDB taxonomy): domain Bacteria; phylum Chloroflexota; class Ktedonobacteria; order Ktedonobacterales; family Ktedonobacteraceae; genus Paraktedonobacter. Next base: position 3,829 of record DASZXF010000494.1, on the reverse strand, counting down.
GCGCGTTGTCGCGTTTTTTCCTGCGCTCGCTTGCCGTGTCCTTTATCGGGCAGATTGAGCCAGGAAGTGCATGCATTTAGCACCGCATCCTCTTTTTACCGGCTATACGGGTAATGGAGATATACCACTTTTTTGTACAGAAGCCATCATGGCATTCATAGAGATTCTGAAGGGAGTATCCCATGTTCAAGTTACTGTGTGTGCTGGCGCATCCTGATGACGAGTCGCTGGCGCTGGGGGGAACCATTGCCAGATATAGCCGCCTGGGCGTAGAAACATCGTTGATTGTCGCCACGCGCGGCGAAAGAGGCTGGCGGGGTCATCCGAGCCAGCATCCAGGTGAAAAAGCGCTGGGACAGATACGCGAGCGCGAAGTGCGCCAGGCCAGCAAAGCGCTGGGGATCACGCATTTGACCTTCCTCGATTATATCGATGGCGACCTCGACCAGGCTGATGAGGACGAGGTTATCGCAAAGATTGTGCGGATCATGCGCCGGCTGCGGCCTGATGTCGTGCTCACCTTTGGCCCTGATGGCCTCTATGGTCATCCCGATCACATCGCCATCTCGCAGTTTACTACCTCAGCCGTGGTGTGCGCCGCCGATGCCAGATACGCCCCCGCGCGTGGTCTGGAGCCGCATCGTGTCTCAAAACTCTACTATCGTGCCGCGACCAGGGAATGGCTGGAGCATTACATGCCCGTCTTCGGCGAATTTCTGATGCACATCGACGGTCAGGAACGCCGGGGCCAGTCCTGGACCGAGTGGGCCATCACCACCCGCCTGGACACCCGCGCTTACTGGCCGGATGTCTGGCGCGCGGTGCGCTGCCACCAGACGCAAATTCCCGCCGAACAGATGCTCCAGCATCTCTCAGAGGCCGATCATCTGCGCCTCTGGGGTACCCAGGAGTACTATCGCGCCTATAGCCTGGTCAATGGCGGACGCCGCGCGGAGAATGATCTTTTTGAGGGATTACTTGTACCCGTGGCCGGGCGTTATCACACGCCTCAGCTTATCGGCACCGGCCAGGGAGCGTAACGCCTCCCGCTGGCGAGCGTGCGCCAATGACCACCAGCGCGCGCTCGCCTGTGTAGTCCATCATGATCTATATATGGTAATATATAGATCAGTTGCACGGTGAAGCTGGTGCGACCATGCTGGCGTGCCAGGAAGAAATCTATATTGAGAAAGGCTGTATGTAGATGAATAGAAGGGGCGGAGGCCTGACCTCCGTTGTGATAGGGGCTCTCCTGCTGCTCGGGGGACTCATCTGGGGTCTGGCAGGCTCTCACCAGATCAGTTATCAAAATAGTCAGCAGGGAACGACATATCTCGCAGGGATCGGCGAAAATTCTGGCAATATCTATATTCATGCACAAGGATCATCTGAATACTATGTTGCCTTGAGTGACGACTTTTCCGCTATACCTGAGAGCAGTATCGACAAAGCTGATAATTTCAGCTTTGTCGCGCGCACGGACACCACAGACATCAGTCTGAAGGTGGAGGACACGACCATTGATAAGGCGCATAAAATTGAGCAACTGACTCTGCTGAATAGCAGCGGCGCCGCCTTCGCGACCTATGCTTCGTCGGAGTATAAGAGTAATCCGAATGGCGTCTATTCCAGTGTGTGGGGAGAAGCCATCTGGCTGGTTGTGCTGGGCGCTCTCTTTGTGCTGGGAGGACTCTTCGATATGAGGCGCCGCAGCAAGCTCAACACGGGCTTTAGCATCGGCAACGCGCCGGGCACTCCGCCGGCCTATCCGGGGGCGCCACCGGCTTATCCCGGGAATCCGCCGGCCTATCCAGGAACCCCGCCTGCGTATCCTCCGGCGCCTTCCGCTCCTCCGGCTGATCCCTATGGTCAAGCCTATCGGGGACCGGAGAGCAATCCTTATCAATAAACGTCGCCTGATGTAAAGAAAAGAGCAGCGGAGAGCACGCATCAAGTGTGTTCTCCGCTGCTCTTTTGGGGCGGTAGTTGCCCGCCTGGAGCGCTACTGGTGTTTGGCATCCCATGGATGGAGCACGCCATGGTCAGCGCAGCGGCGGCAGAGCGAGCGGAAGCGGCAGATGCGTTCGCCGCGACAGACACGCCCTGCATGGGTCCAGTGGCAGACCTGAACGGTGTGGCACTCGCGGTCAGAGGCGCAGTGAGCCGTGTCATGGGCCTGGTGGCATCCCCCCTGCCCGCAATTGTTGCTCGCGCCCTTTTGCCCCTGGAGGGAGCCGCTCAGAAGCATGCTGGCCGTGTTCCGCAAGGCATGCTGCGCCGTGGCTGCATGTGCTGATATGCTTATCTGGCGGTTGTGCTCAACCTGCTGGCTGGTTGCCTGGGCAAAGACGCCCGTGGTGAAAAGCGCCAGGCTGAGGACCAGACTGAGCACCGCAGCAGTGCCGAATTTACCCAATCTCATCATTGCGTTGTTTCCCTTCTTCAATAGAAGCTTCATCAGCAGCGACAGTAATCCTCTCAGTGTCTCTCCGTAGAAAAGGGGAGCGCGCTCCATATATCTATTTCCGCGCACTCCCATTTCCCACCAATTCTTCTGAGTATTACTGTTTCCTTGTTTCAATGTAAGCCCGGCGCAGAAATTGCATGTTTCAATGTGCAAATCTCTGGTAAAGAAAGGATTGCAACCTCGGAGTATTCTTTCGCGTAACAGCGAAAGGAAGAATCTCTCATCGTCTTAACGTAAAGGAGAAATCCACTATGAAGAAGCTGATCAATCACCCGGACAACGTTGTTGCTGAAGCGCTGGCCGGTATGCAGGCAGCCCATCCTGATCTCTTGCGCGTCGATCTCGGCGAAAGAATCATCGTGCGTAAGGACGCGCCCAGGCGCGGCAAGGTGGGTGTCATCTCAGGCGGTGGCAGCGGACACGAACCCATGCACGGCGGTTTTGTTGGATACGGTATGCTTGATGCCGCCTGTCCTGGCGCGGTCTTCACCTCCCCGGTGCCTGATCAGATGCTGGCGGCTACCAGGGCCGTCGATGGCGGGGCCGGTGTGCTCCATATCGTCAAAAATTATACTGGCGACGTGCTCAACTTTGAAATGGCGGCGGAACTGGCGGCGGCGGAGGGCATTGATGTGCAGAGCGTTATCACCAACGACGATGTAGCTGTGCAGGACAGTTTGTATACCGCAGGCCGGCGCGGGGTCGGTGTGACCGTTCTGCTGGAAAAGATCGTGGGAGGTCTGGCCGAAACCGGCGCTCCCCTGGAACAGGTGGCCATGCTGGCCCGCAAGGTCAACGAGCAGGGTCGCAGCATGGGCATGGCCCTCACCCCCTGCACCGTTCCGGCGGCGGGCAAGCCCACCTTTGAACTGGGTGAAGACGAAATGGAGATTGGCATCGGCATACATGGCGAACCGGGTCGCCGTCGCGTCAAGCTGGCCGCCGCCGACGATATCACCGCTATGCTGGTCGCGCCCATTGTCGAAGATCTTGGCCTCAAGGTCGGCGAGCAGGTACTGGCCTTCGTCAATGGCATGGGCGGCACTCCCCTGAGCGAGTTGTATATCGTCTTCAACGCCCTGCAACGTATTTTACATGGTCAGCAGATCAGTATCGCGCGTTCTCTCGTCGGCAACTATATCACCTCTCTGGAGATGGCCGGCTGTTCCATCACCCTTGTGCGCCTGGACGACGAACTGACGCGCTACTGGGACGCGCCAGTTCACACGCCCGCGCTTCGCTGGGGCATGTAAATTTTTATCAAGAGAGCAGCAGCGAATATCAGTCATCCCCAATGTTTCCAGCGCCGCAAGGGCGCGTTTCCCCACCCCACCCCCAAGGAAAATGATGAGGTTTGGGGGG
>DASZXF010000493.1:0-7776 GCA_035546055.1 Ktedonobacteraceae bacterium | reverse complement strand
GAGGCAGGTTGGGCCCGGCCCAACCTGCCTCCTCCTCCAACTCCACTCCTGCGAAGCGCCGCAGGCGCTGAGGAGTCACCCACGACTTTCCCAACAGTTTCGGATCAACATCCGAGGTGACCGATGATTTACAGCAGACCTTTGCTCTGCAAAAAGCTGGTGGCGACGGCGGTGATGCTTTGTCCGCTGGCGACCTGGGACTGCCATTGCCGACTGGCCTGCGTGGTCACAAAGGGAGCCAGTTTGTTCAGGATGGACACCAGCCGGGGCTCCTTCTTTAAGGCGGTGTCGCGCACCATGGGAGCGGGATTACAGGCAGGAAAGGCGTTTTTGTCGTCCCGCAAAAAGACGCTCTTTCCGCTACCGAGCTGCGGGCTGGTGGCGGAGCAAATATTCAGGTCTTGCGCCCCCGAGCTGACCGCCTGAAAGGCCTGATCCTCCGTCTGGTAGGGAATAACTTCCTGAAAGGTCAGGCCATACGCCCGTTGCAGGATAGCCAGACCATCTTTCGCGCCGGCGGAGGTGCTGGCTACGCTCAGATCGGCGGCCTGCCCTTTGAGGTCCGAAATCTTGCTCAACTGCAGAGAACTGGCGCGGGCGGCGGTGGTGCAGATGCCGTATGTATTGTTGAGGGGAGCGCTGTCCAGCCAGGTAATATGATACCTGTCCTCGTACCCCTGCTTAACCTGGAGATAATCCTGCTGGGCGTTGCCTGTGCTGTTCAAATTCAGTTTCAGCAGACCTGTAGCGGTAAACTCTGGAGAAAGATCGAGCTTGCCACTGGTGAGAGCCTTGAGAACTTCGTCATCGGTGCTCATGGCAGCATGCTCGACGACGTTCAATCCGGCATGCTTGAGCAAAAGCACATACATTTTTGTCAGCAATTCGTTCTCCGTGCCAGTTGCTCCGCCAACGGTCAACGTGAGCGGAGCAGCGGTCGGCGTCCCTGACTGCCCACCGCCGCCGGTGTCACAGGCCGCGAGCAGGACCAGACAGCCCACCAGCGCCATTACACACCATAATCTGCGCAAATGACATCCAACATTTGCCATAACATACTCCTCCAGGCGTACCAATAGACCGCCATGTCTTCTGATGATATATCCTCAGTTCAGGCCCATTATATTGACCCCTGGTGCAAAGAAGATGTTCACCTCAGTAGCGAAAGGGTAAAAAAACGCAGAGCGATATACAGGCCTGAGCACTTTTTTTTGCCGCGCGCGGCCATTCCCGGTACTTTGACAACACGCATACGCTTATCTACCCCATAAATCCATCTCCATGCCCACCAGATGTACACCACGCTATCCTAAGATAAGGGAAAGAGTCTTTCATGAACAATCGCACGAAAATCAGGAGATATGTCTGAGCAATGAGAACAAGCGGTACGCAGTTCAAGACATTTCTCTTCCACCTGCACCAGGAGATACCTATTCATTTTAGCAAGCAATAAAGGAAGAAAGTATTCATGCGCAAGCACTTATCCATGTATTCCTGCTTCCTGGCGCTGCTCTGCTGCGGGGCTCTGCTGCTCAATGCCTGCGGAGAAGCGCCCGCGCAAGGAACGGCCCAACCTGGCGCCACGCGGGGGGTGACACCAACGCCCACCCATGGGATAACGCCCACACCGACGCGGGGATTACGGCCTGACCTGGAACGCGGTATGATCTATCCCGGCTGGCAGCCTGGTTCCTATGGATCTGTCGATACAACATGGCGCAAGGGCGTCCAGGACATCAAAAAGCAAACCGGAGCAACCTGGCTGGAGATCCCGGTTCTGCTCACCCAGGACACTCCATCATCGACAAATGTTTATGCAGGAGCCAGTACCCCTGGCGTGGATGCCTTCGCCAGCGGGGTGCGTTACGCGGTTTCGCTGGGCTATCACGTCTTTTTTATCCCGCTCAGCGGCGTCAACACCTCGGGAGGCTGGGCCGGCATTATTCAGTTCGGCACGCAGCAGCAAGAACAGCAGTGGTTTGATAGCTACTGGAAGATCCTCAAGCCCTACGCCCAGGCCGCGCAGGACAACGGCGCGGAGCAAATGGCTATCGGCACTGAACTGTCCTGGTTGCAGGAGAACGCCCCCGCCTCGATGTGGAATCAACTGATTAGCCGGGTGCGCAGCGTTTTCAAAGGCAAGCTGACCTATGACATGAACTGGACTCCTTCTCTCTACGATCCTCCGCAGTCCTGGATGAGCAATCCAGAGTTGAGCGCCATCGGCCTCTCCGAATACGTTCCCCTGGTCGATAACGCGGTGCGCGTTGATCCCGCCGCCATGCCGGATCTCTGGAAAGCACGCGTGGGCAAGCTGATTGATGCCTTCTCGAACAAGGTTCACAAACCCATCATTCTCAGTGAAGTTGGCTACCGCAACACCAGCGATGCGCTCTATGCGCCGTACTCCGCGCAAAGTGACGCGCCCGTGGACCAGCAGGAGCAGGCAGGCGCCTACGCGGCCACCCTGATCAATGTCTTCGCCGATTCGGCGATTATCGGCGTCTTCTTCTGGGCCTGGGACAATGTAGCCAGAGAATCCATCGCAGGTATGCAGGCCGTTCAGGTTGTCAACCGCTGGTACACCAGAAAAGCCTGATAAGGCCGCCGTTCCGCTCCACGCCGCAAAGGAACACGACGCGCAGGAGAGTATGCCCGCTCTCCTGCGCGTCGCGCTACTTCCTTTTAAAAGCCGGCTTGCAGCCAGCTTTTTTGGGCAAGGGCGTCTTTGACCTTTTGAATGTAGGAAAGGGCGCCCGCGTCGTACCAGCCGCCGCTATACCAGCGGCCAAGGCAGCCCCAGAGATCGCCCGCGTGATAGGGCTGATAACCTGGCAGCGGCGTGCGGTCCTTCAGGTACGTGGTCCATCCCTCGTAGCAGGTACGAATGACCCCCAGGACGTATTCGACATTGAAAGCGCTGTCGGCGCGGCTCATCGGCCAGGCGCTCTGGAAATAGTAATATTTCAATTGCAACAGGCCGTAGCTCTGGTAACACCCTTTGCCATCCCAGGTGCCGGGCGGACAATACTGGCGGTCGCTGGTGTAATCGCCGCGAAAATCCTGGTGCCAGGAAGACTCAACGACCGCTTCGGCCAGCACGATATCTTCATCAATCCCCCATTTGCAGGCGGCCCATTGTAAGATTTCGTCGGTGGTACCGGTAAAATGGCCGGTGATCTGCACAAGCAGTTTGTTGGCCTGCGGATCGACGCCGATAGACTCGTCCCAGGGGGTTAAAAGCGCCAGTTGCTCCTCGCTGGGCACGCTCTGATTGGCAGTCCGGTTGTCGGGTCGCGGCTCCCAGGAGGAGCGATGCACACGCGCGGCACACTCCTGCTCGTCGGGCAGGGTCGCGCCCGGTGGCAGGGTGGTAAAATTGCCCGCGATGGCGCTCGCGGCAGGCGGCTGCGTGACCAGCGAAGCCAGGTCCGTCCAGAGTACACGAGGTCGGTGGGTCAAAGCGATAGTGCTGATGCTGCCAGCTATCAGCAGGCAGACAAGAATGATCAGCAGCACGATAGTCCTGCGCCGCGTGGATTTTTTTGTGGTTGACATGCGATCTTCCCCCTTCTTCGATCAAGCGCCCGGTTTCCAGGAACAGCCTGCGCCGGCTGGAACTAATGAACTTCCACAATGCGCAGAAAGAAATCCTGAATCGTAATGGAATCGATGTCACCGCTGATCGCCAGGGCCGCGCGCTGTCCGTCAGGCCAGTAGCTAAAACGCAGGAGAGGCGCGGCGAGATGTTCGATTTTATCCACCAGTTCGCTACGCAGGCGAATCTGATCGGCCCGCTCCTGGCCCAGACCATCAGGCAGATCCAGGTAACAGGCATAGTCCGCCTGCCGCTCCTCCTCCACATGAGGCACCACGGCATAGCCCTGCTCGTACAAAAAGGCCTCCACCTCGTCCGGCGTGCGCGTGGATAGCGCCAGGGCGGGCAGACAGGTAGAGCGCACGATAAAACGGCGCGCGGCGATGCGCTGCTCATTCTCTCCCCAGGCCTCGGCGGGCTGATCCTCGCAGGTGAGATGGCGGGCCAGAATGGTCGCTCGCTCCGCGCAGGTAGCCTCCACCTGCCAGCGTGCGGTCTCCAGGGGGGTAATGTGCAGGCGGAAAGTCTGGCGCTCCTGCCACCATGCGCTGACTTCGTGCAGACGGGCGCTCCAGACGGGCTGGGGCTGACTGTGGGCAAACTTGAGCAACTCCTCCAGGGCCGCGCGACAGAGCAGCCCGCGTTCAGGGTGCAGATTCAGAGTATAGATGCCTTCCCGCTGGTACACCCGCTGCATGACCGCGCTCCAGATGCGCCCGACCTCGCGGGGATCAGTGATGCGCAGCCGATCAAAGAGCATCTCGTCGTCGGGAATGCTGGTAGGAACGCGCACCAGGCCTTCCTCGCAATGGGGGCGCAGGGTATAGGACGTGCAGGGGATAGCCTGGAAAAGCGCCAGCGACTTAGCAAAGCCGGGGCGCAGATGTGGCGCGAGGCGCTCCAGATCGACGACATCGTGCAGGACAGCTTCATTGCTCTCATAGGCAAAGCCCAGGCGGCGAAAGACCTCCAGCGAATCCTCGGTCCACCCCAGATACGGATTGCGGAAACCCGCATACTTGATGCTCAGCTCGGCGAAAACCTCGGTCGCCTGGCGCGTCTGTGCGTGCTGCTGAGCGGCGTCAAGGGTACGGTAATCATTATGGACATAGCCATGAATACCGATTTCCGCCCCCTGGCGCTCAATCTCCGCGATCAAGCCGGGGTGCCTGCGCAGCACCACCGCCGGAATAAAGAAGGTCGGAGCGCTCCCATACGCCGCCAGAGCGTGCAGCAGAGCCAGGAGCGCTCGCCGTGTGACGCGATCCGAGAAACCAAAGCGTGTAAAGACTGTATACAAGCGACGGGCGAAATTGTGCGCCCCTTTCGTTTTTAGCGAAAATGCCACAAGGTTCATAACTTCTCTCCATAACAGGCAAGAAACACATCATGGGGGATAGCATACCATTGTCTGGTAGCAAGATGGTTACAAATCATGTTGCAAATTTGGTGTCGAGAGGGGGTCGAGATGCATATTCGACAATCAGCTCGCCCGCACATGCTCTGACCAGCCTAGACCTGAACCATCGCGGTCGGGGCTTCCCGGTGCTCCAGAGCCTCCTGGACAGCAGCCAGCACGCGCACAACCTCCAGACCAACTTCGCCGCTGGCCCGTGGGGGACGGCCTGTGCGAATGGCCTGGGCAAAATCTTCGCATTCCAGGCGCAGGGGTTCGACCCAATCGATATGCGGAATAGTAATCGCGCCATAGCGATAGGACACCACCGGGTCCGCGTCAATATCGGCCCCCTTATTGTAAATTTTGAGCATCTCAGCCGGGTTCGTATCATCGTACACCACCATCCGCTGATCGCCAATAATGGTCACGCGGCGGATTTTGCACGGATGCAACCAGCTCACATGTATATGCGCGTTCATGCCATCCCTGAAGCCCAGGTCCAGATGGGCCACATCCTCAATGCGCGGCTGCACATGCGCGTGAGCCTGGACCTTGATGCGCTCAGGCTTCTTACCCAGCACATACAGCAAAATGGAAATATCGTGCGGGGCCAGATCCCAGATAACATTGATATCGCTGCGGAACAACCCCAGATTGACCCGCTCGGCCTCAACGCAGTAAATCTTCCCCAGGTCGCCATTCGCAATGAGTTTTTTCAGTTCGTTGACAGCGGGACTATATTCAAAGGTATGACCGACCATCAACGTGCGCTGGCGCTGGCGAGCCAGGGCGACCAGTTCCTCTGCCTCCGCCACGCTGGCTGTCAACGGCTTTTCGACCAGCACATGTTTATCGTGCAGCAGCGCCTGCCTGGCCAGTTGATAGTGGGCGCGCACAGGTGCCGAAATGATCACGCCATCGACATCCGAGGCAAAGACCTCCTCCGCGCGGCTGGTCGTGCGCAGGGATGGCTGGCTCGTAGCCAGGGGCTGCAGCCTCCCGGCATCCAGGTCAGCCACCATAGTGACACTCGCGTGAGGCAGAGCGTTCAAATTGCGGGCAATTTTTGGACCCCAGTAGCCCCAACCAATCACCCCAAAACGTAAATCCTGCATGGGTATTCTTCCTCTTTCTCTCTTTCAAGCAAATCCTTTGCCGCCCTCTTCGCCGGCCCGCTCGCGGCCCCTCTTTCCGCAGCAGAGGGGCTACAACGCTCTTTTACCGCCATCGGCAAACTTCTTGACCGCCCGGATCACACGCTGCAACTGTTCAGCCGTCAATTCTGGATACATTGGCAACGACACAATGCGCTCCGCCACCTGCTCCGTCACCGGCAACGATCCACGGCTGTAGCCATAGCTCGCGCAGGCCGGTTGCAGATGAATGGGAATCGGGTAATGCACACCAGTCGCAATCCCCTCCTCGGCCAGCGCCTGGCGAAAAGCCTCGCGTTCTTCCACCTCGACGACATAGACATAGTAGGTATGCGTGCCCCAGCTCTGCGCCAGCGGCACCTTGCGCACCAGACCGCTCAACCCCTCGGCATACACCTGCGCGTGAGCCTGGCGCTGGCGATTCCACTCCTCCAGGTAGCGCATCTTCACGCGCAAAATCGCCGCCTGCATCTCATCGATCCGTCCATTTGTACCCAGCAATTCATGCTGATAGCGCACCTGCGATCCATGATCGCGCCACAGGCGCATCTTACCGGTCAGTTCTTCATCGTTGCTGATACAAATGCCAGCCTCACCATACGCGCCCAGTTGCTTGCTACAGTAGAGACTAAAACAGCCGATGTCGCCCCAGCCGCCCACCGGCTCGCCCTCGTAGAGCGTGCCATGCGCCTGAGAAGCATCCTCAATCACGCGCAACTGATAGCGCCGGGCCAGGTCCAGCACCGGGCGCAGTTCAACCGGGTGGCCATAGAGGTGGACCGGAATGATGGCTTTCGTGCGCTCGGTGATAGCCTCCTCCAGTTGCCGCCAATCCATCTCATAGGTTTCAGGCTCAATATCAACAAAAACCGGACGCGCACCCACCAGGGCAATCGCCTCCACGGTCGCGATAAAAGTGTTGGAAACCGTGATTACCTCGTCGCCCGGACCGACCTGGCAGGCGCGCAGAGCCAGAGTCAGAGCCTCGGTGCCCGACGCCACCCCGACGCCATAGCGCGTCCCATAGCGTGCGGCGAACTCCTCCTCAAAAGCGCGCGTCTGCGGTCCGAGGAAAAGCTGCATCCCCGCCAGGACATCTTCAATAGCCGCAATAATTTCATGCTTAATATTCGCATACTGGGTCTGCAAATCGACCAGAGGTATTTGCATTCTCCACTCCTCTTCTCACTTTATCTCAATCAACTATCAGGAATATCCAGATTGATCATACTCGCCTGGCAGTACACAGACGATGGTCATAGTGGTTGCGAAAAGGTGAAAAACTCAGCTAGAAATGGAGGCATAGATACTTTTAAACTAAAGTTCGGCGTGATAAACCTTTGAAAACACCACGGCATATGAATCTCCCATAAATACACAGCCGCGTCAACCATATTTACACCAGTGTACTGTAGCATAGAAGGCAGGAGTCCTTTATAGGTAGTACTTCTTTTTCGTGGAGGGGAAATTACGTTATGCTGCTACAAACAGCTCCAGTTCGAGAGACTATCAAGCTGAAGCCGGGCTATGTGCGCGCCAAAAGAATCTTCGACATGGCCATCGCTCTGCTCCTGCTTCCCGCCTTTTGTCTGGTGCTTCCGTTGATCGCACTCCTGATACGCCTG